>NZ_JBIQNW010000018.1:0-1977 GCF_047228265.1 Nostoc sp. UIC 10607
TCATGGTGAGTGGAACTATATTATCAAACCCAAAATTTCTCCCTAATTGTTCAAGTTATTTTTACTTGATGCCTTAGTTGCATTGACTTGCACCTTAGTGGCATCGACTTGAACCTTAGTTGCATTGACTTGCACCTTAGTTGCATTGACTTGCACCTTAGTTGCATTGACTTGCACCTTAGTTGCGATCTGCAAAAATTAACCTACCTACATTACGCAGTAACTCTAAAAAACTTGTGTGTACACGGTAGCCTTTTTAAAGGAGGGTTGGATGGATTAAAAGCCTGTGGGGCAACTCTAGAAGACTTGTGTGTACACCACGTAGCCCTTTGAGAGAAGACCACACTGCTTCACCGCGCTGGCTTCCCTTAAAAACAGGACTTAATTCTCACCTTCTTAAGGAGGGTTAGGGAAGAGCAAACCTTAATCCAAAGTATTGCGATTGGTTTGATGAAATTAATAAAAAGTAGCAAACAGCTAAATATTCATTAAGTCCTTCCGCATGAGTTGTAGGAAACAAACTCTAAGTTCCAGAATTTATTACCCCCTTTAGACACGCCCGTTTTATTATTGAACACTTACACACTAATGTCTTCAGCTACCTGAGATATAAATATCATCGCCAGTGTTTTAGATCAAGAGATTTTAGCGTTGCTGAAATGAAGCCCGGCGAACTAAATCTGAATGTGCAAGGATTTAAGTTTTGACTCTGGCGGGAATAATTAAAGAAGGATAATCTACATAGAATACCTGTTTTATTGAAAGCTATAAACAAGTTGTAAATGAAATTCCAAAGAGTCCACAAATCTACCTCTCAGAATCCTCAAACATTTCAAGAGAACTCCAAGTTAGCGTCTCGACCTTTCGGTATCCAGAGTAAAGAGACATCGAGGAAGCCTCCCACGCAGGAGGAAATAGAGAATCAAGCCTTCCAAAATCAAAAAATGGAGGCTACAAAACTAGATATCCAGGCAAAGTATGGCACGATAACGCCAGAGGGACAGGAACGCTTGGGTGTATTGCAAGGCAAGATGAATGACTTCTGGGTGCAGAGAAAAGAAAGTAGTAAGGGTCAGCCTAACTTATTAGAAATCCCTGGTATATTTACACGGCGTGAAACACTTTTAGCGCAACAGATTCAGCCACAACTTACAATTGAACAGCCTGGGGATAAGTATGAGCAGGAAGCGGACAAGGTAGCCGCAGATGTCATAAAAGAAATACATCAAAATCAGAGTACGGTGCAAAGGCAAAAGGGGGATGAGCAGGAGCAGATAAACACTCATACAACTGAGTTAGTGCACCACAATCAGATAAATATGAATGCAGCAGCTTTGAGCCTACAGGGTAATATAGTTCAGTGTAAGTATTTAAATCCTGGTGAATACAATTCCTGGCTCAACGAAACTCAAGCTAAAGCAAAAGTGGGAAGAAAGGGATATAGATTTAGTAAAACTGCGAGCAGAGATGCTTTAAAAGCAATAGATGAAAGATTATTTTATTTTGTCCATTACCCATCAAAAAATGGAGATAGACAAGAAGATTTAAAAGAGAGAATCTCACTACTCAAAGGTATTAAACAAGTAATCAAGTCTTCAAGATATTTCACAGAAGATAAAAAAACTGAAATTTTTCTACTTCGTCAGCAAGCAGTAAATGCTCTGTTGAATGAAGTCAAAAGTATGTTAACACAACTTAAAAGTGAATTAAATCAGGATAAGAACGAAGTAGAATACAAGGAATCTGAAGAAGATAGAACAGATATTGAAGTTGAAGCGGATTTTGATAATGAATCTTTCTATGGTAAATACTCTCAATATTCTGACAAACTTGAGGAATCTCAAGAAGATAAAAAAACTACTCAGCCAGAAGAGCAAAAAATTGATGACTATATAGAACCTCAACTAGAAGAGCAAAATGATGGCTATTCACAACCTCAACTAGAAGAGCAAAAAACTGATAGCTATATAGAACCTC
>NZ_JBIQNW010000018.1:2076-23097 GCF_047228265.1 Nostoc sp. UIC 10607
AAAACTGATAGCTATATAGAACCTCAACTAGAAGAGCAAAATGATGGCTATTCACAACCTCAACTAGAAGAGCAAAAGTCTAAAGATTATTTCAATAGAAAAGACTCACAATTTTTGGAAAACAAGTTTGAACAAGAAGAGGGTAAATTTGAAATTTCAGAAACAAAGTTTCTGGAATCTAAAAAAATAGATGACAACAAGTTTAAATCAAATAAACAACTAGGAGTATATGGAGAAAGAAAAGCATCTAATCAAAAAAATAAAACGCAGCAAGAAAACCAAGGTGAAGTTAAAGATGATAATGGCAAAATCATTGGTCAAATGCAGAACTGGCATCCGGCTTATAAGGGTAAAGCTATCAGACATTTATATGGACGAGATCGCAAAGCTAAAAAGCTCAAGATTCAAGATGGCAAACTCTATGGTCATGATTCAGAGTCTAAAGAACAAGATAAAGAGGATCAAAACAAGTTTATTTGGAAAGGAAAGCCCTATAAGACGAAAGAAATGAAAACTCTATGGGGTTCAAGCAGTGGTAAAGCAATATTTGTAATGACCGTTAACGGTAAGATTTACGCCGCAGATCAGGCGGCTGAGTATCAACAAGGACTAGACCCGCGTCAAAAGCAACAATGGATTTTTCACCACTCAAGTTTTGTAGCTGGGGCTGAAGTTGCTGCGGCAGGTGAAATAGAAATTAAAGATGGAGTGCTGCAAGGTATTACTGACGCAAGTGGTCACTATCATCCCGATGCAGCTATGACCCGCCAAGTTCTACAAATGCTTCAAGATGGTGGAGTAAGCCTTAAAGGTGTATACGTCCAAATTACAATTCCTCAAGAGAATTCTAATCTTATATATCCAGCTGATAAGTTTTTGGAACATACAACTGCTAAACAAGAAGCTCAAAAGATTATTGAAAATCTGCGAGAAAAACAGGATTTGGATACTTCCATTCTTTCGGAAAGTGCTGAACTTGCTGAGAAAGCAGGTAATTTATTCAGGCAAGCAAAATATATTTCACAACTTTTTGAAGATATGAATGATCTTCTAAAGCCAGGTCAAAAGAAAAAAATAGAAATACAAATGAGGAATTTGTACGAGTTGGCGCTTAGAAAAGGTTGGAAAGCCTACAAAGCCGGATTAACTAATCAAAGTAATCCAGACAATGATTATTTAGAAGCTTATATATCATTTGAAGCGGCAAAAGAGATTGAGTCTTTTAATGTGAAAAATGTGAAATTCAAGAAGCCCGATGATGTTCCTCAGAATGCAGAAGCATCTTTACAAACGATGGAAAACACTAGTATGGGAGCAACTAATGCCTTGGATAGGATGCGGAGGCTAGCTAGAGAAAAGAATATGCTTTAAATTAATGTAGAAAAATGAAAAATTTTTATTTAAGCTTTGTTGATTATTATTTAGAAAAAATAATCCCGATTAAAAGCTTTCTGAGGTAATTTATATGGCGCAAATGTTTGAAACGGTTATTAAGTTCTTTGAAGAAGATAACTGGCCGTTTGAAAAGCTAGAGGGGGAGTCAGCTTTAGGAATGGGGTTTCAGGGTAATAATGGGCAATGGAGTTGCTACGCCCTAGTTAGAGAGGTGCAAAAGCAATTTATTTTTTATTCTGTAAGTCCATTAGAAACACCAGAAGAGAAACGCTTCCAAGTGGCTGAGTTTTTAACTAGAGCAAACTACGGTATGATGGTTGGCAACTTTGAACTAGATTTTGCTGATGGAGAAGTTCGTTATAAAACAAGCGTTGAAGCTGAGGTAACTAATCTGAATTCAGCACTAATTAAAACAATGGTTTATACCAATCTACGAATGATGGATAAATACTTACCAGTTCTGATGTCTGTCATTGATGGTGATTTATCGCCAACTGAGGCGATCGCTCAAGTTGAAGGTTAAGATGAGCGAGGTATGTTAGAAGTACTAAGTGCGATCGCTTTTTGATCAAGTTTTGAGAAGTGTAGCTGGTTCACTGACATACACGAAAACTCCCTTTCCAACAAAGTAAGGGAGTTGGCAAAGTTGTGTATTCTCTTCAACTGAAAAAGTGTGTCTTCTTCTTAATAGGGCCACTTCCAGTCCCGAATTTCCGGCATATCGTCGCCGTACTTCTCAATGTAATGTTTGTGTTCGATGAGTTTATCTTGCATCTCCTGTTTGACATAAGCTGCCCTATATCCTAGCTTTGGTACGCGAGCAATAACATCCATCACCAAATGGAAGCGATCTAGATCGTTAAGAACAACCATATCAAAGGGAGTGGTGGTGGTTCCTTCTTCCTTGTAGCCACGCACATGCAAATTATTATGGTTGGTGTGGCGATAGGTTAGGCGATGAATCAGCCAGGGATAGCCATGAAAGGCAAAGATAATCGGTTTGTCTGTGGTGAAAATCGTGTCAAAGTCTTTTTCGCTCAAACCGTGGGGATGTTCGCTTTTTGGCTGTAGTGTCATCAAATCGACTACATTCACCACCCGCACCTTTAACTCAGGGAAGCGCTGGCGCAGAATGTCTACAGCCGCCAAAGTTTCTAAGGTGGGAATATCCCCAGCACAAGCCAGCACTACATCTGGTTCGCCGCCTTGGTCGTTGCTTGCCCATTCCCAAATACCGATGCCTTTGGTGCAGTGCTTGATAGCAGCATCCATGTCGAGGTATTGCAGTGCTGGTTGCTTTCCAGCAACAATAACGTTGACATAGTTACGGCTTCTTAAACAATGGTCAGTTACTGATAGCAGAGTGTTTGCATCGGGGGGCAAATACACGCGAACAATTTCTGCTTTCTTATTGACTACATGGTCAATAAAACCGGGGTCTTGGTGCGAGAAGCCGTTGTGGTCTTGCCGCCAAACGTGGGAGGTGAGTAGATAATTGAGAGAAGCTATTGGTCTACGCCAGGGAATATCTCTGGTCGTTTTTAGCCATTTGGCGTGCTGATTGAACATTGAGTCAATGATGTGGATGAACGCCTCGTAGCATGAGAAGAACCCGTGGCGGCCTGTGAGAAGGTAGCCTTCTAACCATCCTTGACAACAAGTTTCGCTGAGAATTTCCATTATCCGACCATTGGGGGAAAGGTGGTCATCTTCTGGGAGTTTCTCGGCTACCCAAGTCCGGTCTGTGACTTCCAACACACCGCCTAAGCGATTTGATACCGTTTCGTCGGGGCCGACGATACGGAAGTTGCGGCTTTCTTGGTTAAGTTGCATGATATCCCGCAGGAATTTTCCGGCAACTTGGGTAGCTTCAGCGATCGCTTGGCCTGGTTTGAGAATATCTACGGCATAGTCTTGAAAGTCGGGCATTTTCAGGTCGCGCAGCAAAATACCGCCGTTAGCGTGGGGATTGTCACCCATGCGCCGATGACCTTTGGGAGCCAATTCTGCTAGTTCTGGGATCAGTGTGCCGTTAGCGTCGAAGAGTTCTTCTGGTTGGTAACTCTTCATCCAATCTTCTAGGAGTTTCAGGTGTTCTGGCTGTTTGGCTATGTTGCCAAAGGGAACTTGGTGCGATCGCCAATAACCTTCGGTTTTTTTACCATCTACTTCCTTGGGCCCTGTCCAACCTTTGGGGGTTCTCATGACAATCATCGGCCACTGGGGACGTTCGGTGAAACCATGTACGCGGGCTTCTCTTTGGATGCTTTGAATTTCTGCGATCGCTATATCTAGAGTCGCCGCCATCTGCTGATGTACATCTGCGGGATCGTCACCTTCAACAAAGTATGGCTTGTAGCCGTAGCCTACAAATAAGCTTTCTAATTCCTCATGACTTATTCGTGCCAATACTGTTGGATTAGCAATTTTATACCCATTCAAGTGGAGGATCGGCAGTACAGCCCCATCATGCACAGGGTTAAGAAACTTATTGGAATGCCAGCTAGTTGCTAAAGCACCTGTTTCAGCTTCACCGTCACCCACAACAGCAGCAACGATCAAGTCAGGGTTATCAAAGGCAGCACCGAAAGCATGGACGAGGGCATAACCTAATTCCCCGCCTTCGTGGATCGAACCGGGAGTTTCCGGTGCAACGTGGCTAGGAATACCACCAGGGAAAGAAAATTGTTTGAAGAGTTTCTGGATTCCTTCTGCATCCTGGGAGATGTTGTGATAATACTCGGTGTAAGTGCCTTCTAGGTAGGTGTTGGCTACCAGTCCAGGGCCTCCATGACCAGGGCCAGCAATATAAATAGTGTTGAGGTCATATTTTTTGATGACCCGATTCAGGTGAACATAGATCAAGTTCAGCCCTGGTGTTGTTCCCCAGTGACCCAAGAGTCTGGGTTTGACGTGTTCCAGCTTTAGGGGTTCTCTCAGTAGCGGATTGTCCAGTAGATATATCTGCCCAACGGAAAGATAGTTAGCAGCACGCCAATAGGCGTTTATCTTCTGTAATTCTTCATCTGTTAAAGGCTTTGTTTGTGGAGTTGTAGCTAATGTCATTTCGACACTCCATTACAAAAAGGATTTTGACGGATTCATCAGTAAGCAATTATACTGGTTTTGCAAATGATGGCCATCTACCCATGATGATTTTTTTCAGCCTTTGTGACTAAGTTCTTTAGCTTTGGGCAAAGGACAAAAAGCGATGTATTATGACGGGCATAGCTGCGACTATTGATTAATACTATCAATTTGCATTTTCTTCAGTTTCATTTATCCATTGATAAATCAAGTTTCTTTATCCTCAAAATATGAATTAATAATTATTTAGCCAGCATATATTACGCTGAAATATTACCCGCTCGAAAAATCTGTTGAGCAGTTAAATTTAGCTCTGGAAATGTTTGGGAATGAATGCGATCTGTACCCCTAAACTTACTAACTTGATACTCACCTTCATCCAAAGAACAAACTAAGATAGTAGGTTCTTTTGGTTTGCCAATAAACTCCCTACCGCCTAAAGCACCATAATCAACAATCCAGTATTCAGGAATTCCCATCTCTTCATAATCTGCGTATTTTTTGAGGTAATCATCACGCCAATTTGTACTAACAACTTCAACAATTAAAGGAATTGACGCAGCTTGAATAACAGTAGATTCTTTTTTCCACAGAGGTTCATTTATCAAATTAGGGCGATTCAACAACAGTACATCTGGCGAATAACCTGATTCATTTACAGGTGGTTTGACAAGCGCTGTCTTGGGTATGAAGTATGGGAGATTTAAACGGATACATTCTCTAGTCACTTCAAAGGCTAAAAATCCTGTTACCTCTTCATGATCTCCTACAGGTTGAGGCATTTTAACAATTGTTCCGTTGTGCAATTCATAGCGCTCATTCTCTGGCTTCCACTTGACAAATTCTTCAAAAGTTACGATTTTTGGTAAAGCTTGAGTCACGTCGCTTTGCTCCGAATTCAAAATTCAAAATTCAAAATTAATAATTTCCATTCAATTAATACTCTAATTATTAATTTCCAATAACCCAGGCGGTGGGGTGATTTCAATGCGATTAGATTTCAAGTCTACTACTGGTGCGATCGCTTCCACAAATGGAATCAAAACAGTCTTTTGTTTTTTGTCAGTAGCAAATGATTCATGGAACTTTACTTCTAGCAAATCATTGCCGGCAGGGATGATATCTACCACTGTACCAACGAGTTCGCCAGATGCTTGCATGAAGACTTCCAAGCCAATCAAATCGAGGACATGATATTCATCTTCGCCTAATTGGGGGCGATCGCTTGCTGGCACCATTAACTTACAACCGCGCAATGCCTCCGCCTGATCGCAATTTTCCACGCCAGCTAATCTGATCACATACAAGTTTTTATTACTGATATAACGTCCTGTTAATAATTCGATTGGTTGCGGTTCTGTGTCACCTGAACGCAACAACCAACGTTTTCCCGGTACTTCAAATCTTTCGGGGAAGTCTGATACAGGATAAACTTTTAATTCTCCAGACAATCCTTGAGGGGAAACAATCGTGCCAATTTCTAGCCAATTGTCGAGATTAGGGACTGGGGATTGGGTACTGGGAACTACGGGCTGGGGATTAGGGACTGGAGATTGGACATTTTGAATTTTTGAATTTCCTCCTACTCTCTTGCCCCTCTGCCTTCTGCCTTCTGGTTTCTGCCCCTCCGCACCTCTGCCTCCGATCTCTTTATTAGCTTCTTCGTGTTTCATTTCCATTTTTCCTATTAGTACAACACGGCGGAAATAAACCACCCATTCTGAATAAATGAAATGCTTACGCTGTATTCATTTTTAATTTTTAATTCCGCCTTGCGGTACTAGGCAGTCACCGCCGCACCTTTATAAGCTTCTTCAGCCACTTTGGCTAAACGTTGCATAGCAGTGGCTATCTCTTGATCCGTACCTGTAAGGCTGATGCGGAAACATTGGTGTTTGTGGGCCCATTCTTCCTCTAAACCGGGGAAGAAGCTACTTCCTGGGACAATAATCACACCTACTTGCTTAAGTTGCTGGTAAAATTCCCAATCACTGATGGGTAAATCCTGTAACCACAACCAAGCAAAAATTGCTCCTTCACCGCGATGGAGGAACCAAGGTAAATCCTTGGGCATCGCTTGTTCTAAGCTGGTTTCTAAAACGGTAAATTTATTTTGGTAAAAGGGACGGATGACAGTATGAGAAATTTCGACTAAAGCACCAGAATTGATTGCAAGAGCTGCGATCGCTTGGCCATAACGTGAAGAATGGAGACTAATATTTGCTTGAAAACACTCCAACACTTCAATCCACTTTTCATCCCCAATGGCAATACCAACCCTTTCTCCTGGTAATCCCGCTTTTGATAAACTCATGCAGTGGAGGATGTTATCACCAAACACTGGTGTCATTTCAGTAAAGTTTAATGCCGGGAAGGGAGGCGCATAAGCTGAGTCAATTAACACGGGTAGATTGTAAGGTGCAGCTAGGGCAGCAATCTTTCTCACCTCATCCTCAGTGAGGACATTACCAGTGGGATTACAGGGGCGTGAGAAGAGGATACAACCCGTATTTTCTGTAATCGACAGTTGGCTGAAGTCGGGGCGATATTTAAATCGGTGGGCGGCTTCATCAATATCGAGAGTTGGTTTGTAAGCAGTTAAGGCTTTTGGAACTAAGGAGAGGCCGCCATAACCTGTGTAGTCAGGGCTGAGAGGCAAAACGATTTCTTTTAACTCACCGCTAGGGGTGTAGCCACCGAAGCTATTCACAGCGTAGAAGTAGAGGGTTTGACTACCGGGGGTGATGAGGATATTGCGATCGCTTAAGTTTAAACCGTAGCGTTTGTTAAAATCATTAGCGATCGCTTCAACTAACGGTGCATAACCCTGACTTGAGCCGTAGCGACAAACTACCTCACCATATTCTGGGCTAGCCAAAAGCTGTGCAGTGCAATCCCGCCATAACTGCTCTACCTCTGGCAAAATCAACGGATTACCAGCACTCAAATTAATAAATTGCTGCCCTGCACCCGCTCGTAATGTTTCGATAATATCCTTCATTATTGCTCTGACGCCAGTCAGGTTGGACATTTGAGCGCCAATTTGAGTTAGGGCAGGGTTCATAAGCTGTGACAAAATGTATTAATCGAGAGGTGGACAAATTATTTGGGGTGTTGCTGCTGACATTCAGTTTACATTGTTGTCAAAACAGCTGTTGCCGCCTTTAACCAATCTAGCTAGAGAATGATATTTTGACAAAGTAATATTTATCGTTATAGCGGCGATTTTCCTTAATAAATACGATGAAGTGATACAAAAGTGTATCATGCGTTCAATGCCTGTGAGGAAACTGGGGAGTAAAGAAGAGAATAGGGTACAGGTTACAGGGTATAGGTTACAGGGTACAGATTATTCCTTATCACCTGTCACCTCTCCCCTAATCCCAATGACAAATGACAAATGACAAATGACAAAACTATACAGGAGGGCTGATGTTGCAAGTTAAAGCAGCAGTAGCTTACAGCGCAGGTAAGCCGTTGACAATTGAAACCGTTCAACTATCGGGGCCACAAGCTGGCGAAGTGTTAGTTGAGGTGAAAGCTAGTGGGGTTTGTCATACCGATGCTTTTACTTTATCTGGCGATGATCCCGAAGGTTTGTTTCCGGCTATTTTAGGACATGAAGGCGCTGGTGTGGTGGTGGAGGTAGGCGCTGGTGTCACCAGCCTCAAACCAGGGGATCATGTGATTCCTCTCTACACTCCCGAATGTCGTCAGTGCGAATATTGTTTGAGTTTCAAAACTAATCTTTGTCAAGCCATTCGCTTAACTCAAGGACGCGGTGTGATGCCCGATGGCACCAGTCGTTTTAGCATCGATGGGCAGATGATTCATCATTATATGGGTACATCAACTTTTGCTAACTATACGGTGCTGCCAGAAATCGCCCTGGCAAAAATTCGGGAAGATGCCCCATTTGATAAGGTTTGTTACATTGGCTGTGGTGTGACTACTGGTGTTGGTGCAGTCATCAATACTGCCAAGGTGGAACCGGGAGCAAATGTTGTGGTTTTCGGCTTGGGTGGTATTGGTTTAAATGTCATTCAAGCGGCGCGGATGGTAGGGGCAAATATGATTGTCGGGGTAGATATTAATCCCAGTAAACGCGCCTTGGCGGAAAAGTTTGGCATGACGCACTTTGTCAATCCGCAGGAAGTAGAGGGGGATTTAGTTCCCTATTTGGTTGATTTAACAAAAGGTGGGGCTGATTACAGTTTTGAATGTATCGGTAATGTCAAAATTATGCGTCAAGCATTAGAATGCTGCCACAAAGGTTGGGGCGTTAGCGTAATTATTGGTGTTGCTGGTGCTGGACAAGAAATTAGTACTCGTCCTTTTCAATTAGTAACTGGGCGCGTTTGGAAAGGTTCGGCATTCGGTGGCGCGAGAGGACGTACAGATGTGCCAAAAATTGTTGATTGGTATATGGAAGGTAAGATAAATATTGATGATTTGATTACCCATGTGATGCCTATTGAGCAAATTAATGATGCTTTTGAATTGATGCACAAAGGTGAATCAATTCGGAGTGTGATGACTTTTTAATTCGTAATTCGTAATTCGTAATTTGTAATTAAAAATGGTTTGTAGCTAGTAGTCTTGTTTTAGATAGAGTTTAAAGTTCTATCTGAAACATAATTATGAATTTTTAAATTATGTAGACAATATAAACCTAAAAAACGGCAAAAAACTGATGCAAAACTTGTATGAAGCAGACTTCTACAGTTGGACTCAAGAACAGGCTAACCTTCTGCGTCATCACCAATGGAACCAGCTTGATCTGCCCAATTTAATTGAGGAAATCGAATCTTTGGGAAGGAAGGAACGCCAAGAGTTGAGAAATCGTCTTAGTATTTTAATTGGACATTTGCTCAAATGGGAATATCAACCAAATCAACGCAGTCGTAGTTGGTGAGCCAGCGCGTTGCGGGGGTTCCCCCCGTTGTAGCGACTGGCGTTAGCGCAGCGTTAGCGACGTTAGGAGCGTCACCCGAAGGGTTAGCAACAATTAGAGTACAACGACGGGAAATTATCAAGTTGTTGAGCGAGAATCCTAGTCTGAAACCTTACCTTGAAGAAGCACTCCAGGAATCTTATGAAAATGGTAGGGATTTAGCATCAGGAGAAACAAATTTGCCACTCTCAACTTTTCCCCAGCTATGTTTATATGCTTTTGAAGAAATTTTGAGTGATCGCTTTTATCCGGGTGAGGCTGCCACAGGTGATTTAATGGGATAAAAGCGATGTCTACGATGGGCTACGCTTACGCACTCATGAGAAAGTATTGATCAATTTCTGCCGTAAGTTTTTCAAAGTCCACAGGCTTGGTCAAGTGGCATTTAAAACCAGACTTCAGCGCAAGCTCTTTATCCATCTGGCCACCGTAACCGGTGAGCGCAATCAGAATTGAGTGAGTAAATTTGGGGTCTTTACTCAGTTCCTGTGCAACGGCGAATCCATCCATTTCGGGAAGTCCGATGTCACAAATAATCACATTAGGTTCAAACTTCCTTGCAGTTTCTACCCCTAAAATCCCATTCTTGGCAATGGAAACTTCATGCCCAAAGTACTCAAGTACTGCTTGTAATGATACGGCTGAATCGTCGTTATCTTCAATAACTAAAATCTTCAACGATTTTTTAGCCGCCTCTATAATCTCTAAGTCGTTGTCCAAGGTTGTAATCTCTTCGCATACAGGGAGAGTGACTTTAAATTCTGCTCCCAAATTGACCCCTCTACTTGAGGCTTCAACATTACCGCCATGAAGTTCGACAAGACTTTTGACTACTGAGAGTCCTAAACCTAGCCCGCCCCTTGAACGATCTAGGCTGCGATCGGCTTGGGTAAATGGCTCGAAGAGTTCTGGTAAGATTGTCGGGTCTATCCCTATGCCTGAGTCTCTTACAAATAAGACCGCTACACTACCTGAGCCATGTTCACCGGGAAGGAATGAGAGATCGACCCAAATCGTCCCATCTGGCTTGGAAAACTTTAAGGCGTTATCAAGAAGGTTCCTAAAGACCTGGAAGAAACGGGTCGGGTCAACATAAGCCCACAGAGGCTTGTTTGGCAAGTTTTCTACTACGGTAAGATTCGATTTCTTTATTGCTTGTGCATAGTCATTAAGACTCTGGCGAACTAATTCCACCAGATTAAGCTTCTCAAGGTTTAATGAAATCTTCCCGTAGGTGATGGACGATACGTCAAGTAACTCATCGATCAATTTCGAGAGGTGCTTAATCTGGTGTTGCATCATTAAAACTGTTTCTCCGACTGAGCCAGTCTCGCCCAGCTTCAATTTGAGAAGCTGAACTCCGTTCGAGATGGGAGCAACGGGATTCCTCAACTCGTGAGCTAGCATTGCAATGAATTTGTCTTTAAGCGCGTTTTGGTTCGTAAGTTTCTGGAAAAGTTGAACGTTCGCGATCGCAACTGCTGTAGTATCAGTCAAAATCTCAAGCATTTCTATCTCTTGGGGCGTGGCTCGGTGTTGTGTACTCCAGTACGCTCCGATCGCACCCAGTGGATCAGAAACCCGTATGGGAACCATCACTAAACTCTTGACAAAAGTAACTTTGTAAGCATCAAGAGGAATTCGAGCATCCTGGTAAATGTCTTCAATTACGGCTGCTTGTTTATTGAGCATTGCCCAACCGGAGATGCAAGATTTGAGCGGAAAACGCATACCTTTCCAAAGGGGCCCGATGGCGTTCTCATCGACATAGTGGCAACATTCACCATCCCGCAATACAAAAGTTACTCCATCAGCATTAGTGAGATCGCGAGCTGCCAAACGCACAATCTCGATAATTTCTTCAATAGTTCGCACACAAGCCAAATCTTTCACGACCGCAAGCAGCCGATTGTAAGACAAAATGTTATAGCTCTGATGTGAATTCTGTTCTTGAGAGATGGAGGTTTGTAATATATTTTTCATAAAAAACTCCGAACAAAAGGGATGTCTCTGTAAAAATTCAGGTAAAGTGGGTAGGTTTCAGCAGACACCTACTCTTAATCGTAATCTTAACTTTGATGTTAAGATTACGACCTGTTAACGCATTTTTTGTTAACTTCTTTCTGGGTATAAATATCTTTAACGCTGCTGAGTAAATATTCGTAAAGTACTGGAAGGCTAACGCAACTTGTGGTTTTAATATACAGGGGGAACGTAGTTAGCAAACTCGCTATTTAGGCGTAGCAGTTGCGAGAGAATGAAAGATGTGTCACCGATAGCGTAGCATTAGCGTTAGCAAAGCGGTAGCGAGGAACGAGCGTCCGCAGGAGCGTCACAACCCCGTCGTAGACATCGCTTATCGCAGACAAATTATTTGGTCATTGACAGATAATATTCAAATCGCTCCCGGAGTTGTGCAACTGTCAAATTCTGAGTCCAGTACTCCACTAGAGCGTGACCAAATGCCCAGGCGTTGCGATCGGGCGAAGCGGAGTTTTCTAGCAGTAGCGGCCAGAGGGATAGCAATTCAAAGTTGACCGGGTTAGGGTTAGCTGTATTCAAGAGCGAGAAAAGCTCATATCCCATTTGGAGTTTGCCAATCACAATCGGCAACTGTTCCACGGGAATTTGCTCTGCCAGCATATACGCTAGGGCTGGAGATCCGGTTGAAAGCGTAGAAACAAACTGGAGAACGGGACTTTTGAGCAAAGACGTTAGTCCTTGTGTTGTCGCCATTTGGAAGGTGTAGTGGTCGATGATTTTGGCTGCGGCGACGGTGCGGGCTTCTAGGTTACGTAAAAAGCGGGCGAGACGGAGTTGCTTGGTTGGTGCGATCGCATCTACTAATCCCAGTGAAAGCGCCTCCACTCCCCAAGCAACTCGACCCGTTTTGCTGTCACCTGTAACCACAGGTAAAACTAGATTACAGAAGTTTCCCAGCAGTTTGGCGCGATACTCAGTGGCTTCTCGAATGGCAATTTCTTTTGGGCGATTGCCCCATTCCCAATCATAAGGCGGTTGCCATTCGCGGATGGGGCGTAAACGATCTACTTGAGTGACGATCGCGATCGCAGGTAAATCTGCAACTTCTGCTTTAATATCTTGCAGAAAGTCCACATCCATTTGTAGGGCAGGATCGAGGGCAGGGGTGACTAACAGCAGCAAATCTGCATTGATGGCATAATCAAGCACCAAGTTTCGGAGATCGGCACGGTTAACTTGTTCATAACCAGGTGTGTCCCAAAGCGTGAGGGATTCTCCGCTTTGAGTCTGCCATTGATAATTTTGAATGCGATCGGTACTAGGTAAAACATCAACGGCTGCGAGATCCGCCTGAAATAGCGTGTTAATCAGGCTACTTTTTCCTGATCCCGTGCGCCCTACCAGCAGAATATTCACAGGCTTTTGCTCAACCGCCTCGGCTGGTTGAGCTTGAGTCAATATTTCTCGGAGTGTTTGAGTTTTTGCCTTGGGTAAAGTTGGTGTGGAAACAACAGTTGCTGAAACTGGTAATGTGCTACGTCCGTAGAGTGCGATCGCTTGCCGACATAAGTTTCTCAGGGCAGCTTCTCGGAATAACTGGCTCAAATTCCCCAACAATTGCTGAGTTGCTTGGTTACTAGAACCTTGAGTGGCTTGTTTTGCCACCGCCGCCACCGGATTTAAGACCCACTGTGCCCAGTTCCAAACACGCCAGAATTTCCGAGCCGATGGCTCCAACTTCCGGTAGACTTCGTATCCTTGGTATGCTTGTCCAATCGTTACCTGATTGAGGACAGGCGATAACTTTTGCATCCACTGATCCATATCATCCACCGTTCCCCGAATCAGCCCGTAAGCTTGGGGGACGTAAATATTCAGCAGGGGATATTGAATCTGAGGATTATAGATATGAGCGATCGCTACCACTAAATCTTGGCATCGCGTCCAAAAAGTTTGCCAGTCTTCCCAAATCGGGCGATCGCTTTGTGCTGCTTGCAGAATCTCTTGGAGTGCAGCTTCTGCAAGCTTTGTGGTGTCACTTCCCACTGGTGGCGCTACTGTATTCTCTGCTGTCGATTCCAGTTCTTCTTGGACTTGGGCTAATACAGCCTCCACTTGGTTAACAGCTGGTTGAGTCCATTTGACCAATAGCCAACGCCAACCAACGAATAAAAGGGTGAATACACCCCAAATCCAATTAATGCCCCACGCATGAATTTGCGTACCGGCGGATACCAGTAAAAAAATGATAATAAACGCGATCGGGATTGCTAAAACGACCCACTGCCACGGTTTTAATCGCACCATTGCCCCATACCTGCTTTGAAATGTTGGGAAATTCGAGTTTTTGCAAAAATTACTCTTTTGACGCTCCCCGCATTCCGCTACGACCTGAAGGTATTTTCTAATATTTTAATATTAGTCATTAGTCATTGGAAAAAGACGAAGAGACAAGGAAGAAACTTGTCTCCTTGTCCCTACTCCCCCAATACGGTTCGGTTAAGGGAAGAGACGCGATAAATCGCCGTCTTTACAAAGGACTGATTATTGTAAAGACGGCGATTTATTGCGTCTTTGTGATCTATAATTTTCATCAAAAAACCTTATTCGAACCGTATTGCCCACTCTCCAGTATCTACCGTGTACACACAAGTCACCAGTTTTATCCCAATACCCTTAGGATAAGCCAGAAAGCCCTCAGATTTATCTCAGAGACGCGATTTATCTCATGTAGAGACGCGATTTATCGCGTCTAAAAGACTGACTTGTGTATACACCGTAGCTCCCCAGTACAGACGCAATTAATCGCGTCTCTCCTAAATAGGGCGGTTATTTTCTAATCCTGGTATGTGTTTAGGAAACAACTCGTTAGAGTCAAGCTGACCATTTGAGATAACGGAACGCATACCCTCGAAAGCAGCAGGAATAGTGCGCGGATCTATAAATAATACCTTGCTGCTATCGCTTTTACCAATTGTCGCGCCCATATCGAGATAGCCCAAGGCAAACAGAACTTCAACTGCTTTATTAGCATTGGGATTCGTCTGGAGCTTTTGTGCAATAATTTCTGATGACTCTGCGATCGCCTGCGCTTTCAAAACTTGCTGCTGACGTTCAGCTTGAGCTTTCAGAACGATCGCCTTTTGTTCAGCTTCCGCTTGCAAAACTGTCGATTTTTGCCGAGCTTCGGCATCCAATATTTGCGCCTCTGCTTTACCTCTAGCACTATTTACAGCAGCTTCGCGTTCACCCTCAGAATTTAAAATTGCTGCCCGTTTACGTCGTTCTGCTGACATTTGTAATTCCATTGATTCTCGCACCGCTTGAGATGGAACAATATCTCGCAGTTCTACCCGCGTCACTTTCACACCCCAAGGATCTGTAGCAATATCCAAATCTCTTAACAGAAGTTCATTGATTTGGGAACGAGCAGTAAAGGTTTCATCCAACTCTAGTTGTCCCATCTCGGAGCGAATTTGAGTCAGCACCATATTCACCATTGCCGACTGGAGATTTTCTACCTTATACCAGGCTTTTTCCATATCCACAATGCGCCAATAAAATACTGCATCTACCTCAATACCAACGTTGTCGCGGGTGATGCATTTTTGGGGAGGAATATCTAAGACTTTTTCCCGGATAGTTTCTCTGTAAACGATTTTATCTAAAAAAGGAATTAAAAAATTCATTCCTGGTTCCAGCTTTTTGTTATAGCTACCCAATCTTTCCACCAAAGCTTCATTACCCTGATTGATGACTTTGACAGACCCCGCTACAGCAGAACCACCAAGGGCTAAAAAGACTAGTAAAAAGAACTGTTCCATTGTAAATCTCCTGATTTTTTAAGTATCAAATGTAACTCAAAAGTAAAGGAAGTGGGGGAGGGGAAAAAAACTAATGACCAATGACCAATGACCAATAACAAATGACTAAGAACTCAATAAATTTTCTGGTATCACAATCAAAGTAGTACCTTCTCTTCTCACCACATAAACTCTTTGATGGGGTGCTACGGTAAATTTGTCATCGTCGCATCGTGCTTGCCAGGAATTTCCCTCATACAGCACCCGCCCTGTTTTCCCCGCTGGGATTTCTGTTAAAGTTTCGGCTATAACTGCATCCTGAATTTTCGACTGGCGTCGTCGTGGTTGCAAAAACCGACGAGAAAGCACAATTAGTAATGTGGAAAGTAATAACCAAATTAAAACTTGCAACCATACATTTCCCAAACCCACTCCAGACAGCAGCGCCACCAGCAAAGCGCTAATTCCCATCATGAAGGCGACAAACGCCGATGGTAAAAACAGTTCTGTTAAACACAGAACTGCTCCTGCCAGAAGCCAGATTAAGGTAAAACTTGGCATAGCGCCATCCTAAACTCTACATTGACGTAAATGCATTTCTACGATTAGATACAGCCAGACGTAAGTTATTTACAGAAAACAAAACTTGGTCTTTTTACCAATAATTTTGATTAATTTCAGTAACAAGGTGTAGCTAGCGGTACACAAATCCAGTCTATTCTAGCCTTCAAGTCTTTGCCAGCTAAAGTTAATCGAAGTTCATGAGTTGATTGGTTTCTTATAATTTATACCTTTATGATTTCTACTCAACTGATAATTTATTGTATAAATCCCCGCTGTAAGAGTCCCATTAATCCAATGGGAGATAGTGTTTGTGCCAGTTGCCAAACTCCTTTGGTTCACCGCTATCTTTGGGCTACTGGCTCATCGTCTGCTCAAATTACACCAGGCACAACGGTAGCAGACAGGTATGAGGTAATTAGTCCCCAGATTTGGCTGGATACTCAACCGGCACTGCCGCCAGATGTACCTGAAGAATTGCCAACGGAAGTAATTCCTTATCTACGGTTATATCAAGAGCGGTTGCATTTGCCCCAGGCTTATGGGTTTGCTAGTAATCTTGAGGAAGATCCAACTGATATCCTCTTGTTGGAAAATGTGCCAATAGATAAGACAGGAAATATCTATCCAACTATTGTTGAGGCATGGGAGCAAGCAACAGCAGTCCGACAAGTTTATTGGCTGTGGCAAATTCTCCAACTTTGGACACCTTTATCAGAATTGGGACTTAGCCGCAGTTTACTGGTAGTAGACAATTTGAGAGTCCAAGGTTGGTGTGTGCGGCTGTTAGAACTCTACCAAACACCAGCAGATGAGAAGCTGAGTTTACAAAATCTAGGGGAGTGTTGGCAATTTTGGGTAGCGTCTGCAAAGGCATCAGTAGCCAAGGGCTTACAAAACATAGTCCAGCAGATGTGTGAAACTGAGATTGAGTTAGACGCTATTAATATTCAACTCAATAATTTACTACTAGCATCTGCGGCAGAATTGCCATTAGTCTCAAAGGTGGCAGGCTCTACAGATGTTGGCCCATTGATGGCACAAAATGAAGACGCTTGCTATCCCAATGCTTTGAGCGATTTAGATGAACCTTTATTGCGCCACTTGTCGATTGTTTGCGATGGCATTGGTGGACACGAAGGCGGTGAGGTTGCCAGCCAGTTAGCAGTGCAGTCTGTAAAGTTGCAAATTCGCGTTTTACTAAGGGAGGTTACAGAACAAACTGTACTTGTACCACCAGAGTTGTTGCAAGAACAACTAGAAGCAAGCTTGCGGGTAGTAAATAATGTGATTTGTGCCCGCAATAATGAACAAAAACGCCAAGGCAAAGAACGCATGGCTACAACTATTGTAATGGCCTTGCAAGTTCCCCAACGAGTGCAGACAAGTACTGGCTGGCAATCAAATAATACCCATGAGCTTTATTTGGCTAATGTTGGCGATAGCCGTGCCTATTGGATTACTCGCAATTATTGCCAGCTACTGACAGTAGATGATGATGTAGCAATGCGGGAAGTCCGCTTTGCGAAAAGCTTGTATCGAAAGGCACTCTTCAGACCAGATGCTAGTGCTTTAACTCAAGCATTGGGGACAAGAGATTCAGAATCTTTGCGTCTCAAGGTTCAGCGATTTATTGTGGAAGAAGATGGCATCTTGCTACTGTGTTCTGATGGTTTAAGTGATAATAACTGGGTGGAACAATCTTGGCAGGATTATGCAATACCCGTGTTAGCAGGGCAATTGACAGTTGAAGATGCTGTTCGCAACTGGATTAACTTAGCAAACGAAAAAAATGGGCGTGATAATACATCGGTTGTTCTCACTTATTACCGTGTCTCCCCAGAATACGTACTACCTGTGACTCCAACGTTGCCAGAAGAGATTATAGAAGCAGAAATACAAGAGGAAGAAGAGCAACTAGAGGAAGAAGAGGAACAGGAGGAACAGGAGGAACAGGAGGAATTAATTTCCTTTACAGAAAGTTCGCAAACTTTGCTAGATTTGGATCTAGAGTTGGATATAGCAGAGGAACCAATTCTCAGCCCAGAAATTCCACCAACCTTAATTACAAAACCTAATCGGGGCAAACGTTTGGCAACGCTGGGGGGAGTGTTGGCGTTGCTTGTTGGAGGTACAAGTCTAGGATTATTTGCTTGGTGGCAAATTAATCCTCAAGGATTCCAGCAGATGTGTCGGCAACTTCCCCAAAAAGTGCAGCAAGTGTGTCCGCCTGTAAAGTAAAGAATAGAGACTGGGGAATCGGTTATACCAAAATGTCGCGATGTTGATGATGAATGTCGCGATGTTGGTGATGAATGTAGTGATGTTGGTGATGAATGTCGCGATGTTGGTGATGAATGTAGTGATGTTGGTGATGAATGTCCTGATGTTGGTGATGAATGTCCTGATGTTGGTGATGAATGTTGTGATGTTGGTGATGAATGTTGTGATGTTGGTGATGAATGTCGTGATGTTGGTGATGAATGTTGTGATGTTGGTGAGGAATGTCGTGATGTTGGCAATAACAGCTTTTACATTCAGGGTGAGGGCAAATGAAGTGGCGATCGCTAGTGAGTTAATATAGGTGAGCGATCGCAGTACAAGCAACTCATTATCACATATTGGACTATTTTGCAAAATTTTGTTTCTCTCTGTGTTTACAAGGGGAATGTTTTTAAACGCAGAGGAACGCAAGGGTTGGCGCAGAGGAACGCAGAGGTTTGATAGAGGGGAGTTTTTTGTTGCAAGGTTGGGAAATTATGTATTAAGTAAATATACGATAAGGTAAGGGTATTACAATCTGCTCTTGTTATAGGAAAAATGAATATTGACCCTGTATCTGTAGTTAATGCTATTAAAGCTGTTGCACCTGCTACTGTTTCTTTTGGTATGCAGCAGGCTCAACGTAATGAATATATTATTAAAATTTTAAAACGCTTAAACCTCGACTCAATACAGCCTCCTAAAGATTTTGAAGGGGTTTATGTTTATGCTTTGGTAGAGTATGGCGTATTTAAAGATGATTATATACTCAACTTTTTTAGGAATAAAGAGATTAAAAAAGCTTTTGTCAAGGCTTTTGCAGCAAAGGCGTTGGCTATTAATAATGAAGAATGGAATACATTAAAAGATGAGGCACAAAAAGCAAAAATAGATTTAGCTGAGGTTCAGGAATTTTATCAGGTTTTTGTCAGCGTGGCAAAACGTTCTATCAATCCTGGAGAAGTTATAACTAATGTACAACTTCAAGAACGCCTGAATAAATCTCCACAATCTCCAGAACAGTCGCTTTATCCAGATGAGTTTAAGGCACTAATAGAAGAAAAAACTAAGGCGTTTTGCGGACGGGTATTTGTATTTAAGGAGTTTGATGATTTCCTCAAAAAGCATCCTAAAGGTTATTTTACCGTGATTGGGGATGCGGGGATGGGGAAAAGTGCGATCGCAGCCCAATCCGTCTTAAAATACAAAGCTATCTGCTACTTTAATATTCGGGCAGAAGGTCGCAACACACCAGACCAATTTCTGCAAAGTATTCGTCAACAACTGATTAATCGCTATGAGTTAGAGAATGCAGAGAATGATAATTTACCTACTTTGTTGACTAAAGTCAATAAAAAATTTGCAACTGATGAACGTTTGGTAATTGTGGTTGATGCACTCGATGAAGTCGAACAATCAGGTTCAGGAAATCTTTTAAGTTTACCCAAGAATCTGCCAGAAAAAATATATTTTCTGCTAACTAGGCGACGCTATGCCCAAAATGACAAGCGCTTGTTAACTGAAGAAATTTCAGAGCAGCAGTTGGATTTAACAGCGAATGAATATAGAGTCTGGAATCGAAATGATGTTAGAGAGTACATTAATAAATTTATCAATTATGAGCCAGAGAGTCATAGTTTGAAGGCATGGATTCAACAACGCAACATTCAGCCACTAGATTTTGTTGAGCAGGTAGCAAGAAAAAGTGAAAACAATTTTATGTACCTGTACTATGTCTTACCAAGTATTGCTAGAGGAGATTATCAAGACTTAAGTTTAGAAGAATTGCCTGAGAAACTTCAGGGTTATTATGAACAGCATTGGAAGCAGATGGAAATGGAAACTCCAGACAAGCGGACAAATGCAATTATTCTCTGTGTACTGGTTGAGGTAGGTAAACCCATTTCTTGTGAATCCATTGCCCGCATAACTAAACGGGATGAATATGATGTTTTGGAGCTTTTGAATAAGTGGCTGGAATTCTTGAGAAAACAAAAACAAAATCAGGAAGATTACTATTCAATTTATCACCAAAGTTTTGCAGATTTCCTTCGCAACCAATCTACTCTTAAAAGAGAAAAGAAGAATAATAATATTGATTGGCAAGAGGTTCAGGGTATTATTTCTAACTCTAATGACCAATTGTGGGCAAGCCTAAAATCAGGTGAGGGCAAAGATGAGTAGTTTTGCTGAAAAATTTGCCCAGTTATCGTTAAGCGACCAGCGAACCATCCTTATTGACCCTCGTGTTAAAGCAAAGATAGGAAAGTGGAAACCCTTTTATAAAAGACTGACTGATTTTAATTTTATCGATGCTAAAGTCAATCATTCTGATTTTGGTGTGCAGTCACTCATTGAGGATTACGATTTAATTAATGATTCAGAATTATTAAACAACCCTGAATATAATCCAGAGCAAGTCAAAACGCTGAAATTGATTCAAGGAGCGTTGCGACTGTCAGCGCATATTTTAGTAAAAGATAAAAGGCAATTGGCAGGGCAATTGTGGGGGCGAATGCAGCACTTTGAAGTATCGGAAATTCGAGCAATATTGGAGCAAGCA
The DNA here is from genome assembly GCF_047228265.1 of Nostoc sp. UIC 10607. Classification (NCBI taxonomy): domain Bacteria; kingdom Bacillati; phylum Cyanobacteriota; class Cyanophyceae; order Nostocales; family Nostocaceae; genus Nostoc; species Nostoc sp. UIC 10607. The sequence goes on from NZ_JBIQNW010000018.1 coordinate 22,685, forward strand.
AAGCAGCAGCAAGTTTCACCTTGCTTGCGTCCGTTAACATCTAACTTAATTTCTCCTGGCGGAAGTTTACTTCTCACCCTCACAGGTCATAGCGGCCCTGTACTAGCAGTAGCCCTCACCCCCGATGGCAAGCGGGTGATTTCTGCTTCATCTGACAAAACACTCAAACTCTGGAATCTGGACACTGGGGAGGATGAGCGCACTTTTAATGGTCATAGCGACTCGGTAAATGCAGTAGCCTTCACTCCCGATGGCAAGCAGGTGATTTCTGCTTCATTTGACAACACACTCAAACTCTGGAATTTGGAAACTGGTGAGGATGAGCGCACTTTTAATGGTCATAGCGGCCCTGTACTAGCAGTAGCCCTCACCCCCGATGGCAAGCGGGTGATTTCTGCTTCATCTGACAAAAC
>NZ_JBIQNW010000018.1:23197-23337 GCF_047228265.1 Nostoc sp. UIC 10607
ACTCAAACTCTGGAATCTGGAAACTGGTGAGGATGAGCGGACTTTTAATGGTCATAGCTACTCGGTAACAGCAGTAGCCCTCACCCCTGATGGCAAGCGGGTGATTTCTGCTTCAAATGACAAGACACTCAAACTCTGGA
>NZ_JBIQNW010000018.1:23437-127385 GCF_047228265.1 Nostoc sp. UIC 10607
CACCCCTGATGGCAAGCGGGTGATTTCTGCTTCAAATGACAAGACACTCAAACTCTGGAATCTGGAAACTGGGGAGGATGAGCGGACTTTTAAAGTTCATAGCGGCTCGGTATATGCAGTAGCCCTCACCCCCGATGGCAAGCGGGTGATTTCTGCTTCATCTGACAACACACTCAAACTCTGGAATCTGGAAACTGGGGAGGATGAGCGGACTTTTAATGGTCATAGCTACTCGGTAAATGCAGTAGCCTTCACTCCCGATGGTAAGCAGGTGATTTCTGCTTCATTTGACAAGGCACTCAAACTCTGGAATCTGGAAACTGGTAAGGATGAGCGGACTTTTAATGGCCATAGCGACTGGGTAACAGCAGTAGCCCTCACCCCTGATGGCAAGCGGGTGATTTCTGCTTCAAATGACAAGACACTCAAACTCTGGAATCTGGAAACTGGGGAGGATGAGCGGACTTTTAAAGTTCATAGCGGCTCGGTATATGCAGTAGCCCTCACCCCCGATGGCAAGCGGGTGATTTCTGCTTCATCTGACAACACACTCAAACTCTGGAATCTGGAAACTGGGGAGGATGAGCGGACTTTTAATGGTCATAGCTACTCGGTAACAGCAGTAGCCCTAACCCCCGATGGCAAGCGGGTGATTTCTGCTTCAAATGACAACACACTCAAACTCTGGAATCTGGAAACTGGTGAAGAAATTGCCACTTTTACAGGAGAGGCTCCATTTCCTTGCTGCGCTGTTGCAGCAGATGGGGTGACAATTGTAGCAGGGGACTCCTCAGGGAGAGTACATTTTTTAAGGTTAGAGAATGTCTAAACAATATGAACACTTCACCTCGACCCCCAACGCCAATTAATTCTCCCTCCTACCCAACAGAATTTCAACAAGTCATTCTCGAAAAAAGTCAAAACTTTGTTGGTCGCGCCTTCGTCTTCACCGCAATATCCAACTTTCTCCAGCATTGCGATCGCGGTTACTTTACCATAATTGGCGCACCCGGTAGCGGCAAAAGTGCCATCCTCGCCAAATACGTCACAGAAAATCCCCAAGTTCTCTATTACAACGCCCAACTCCCAGACAAAAATCGCGCTGAGGAATTTATTACTACTATCTCCACGCAAATTGAGACAGAAAATTTTGCGTCTCTACATTCTCTGCTTCAGCAAGTCAGCGATAAACTAGAACCCCAGCAAAAGCTTATTATTGCTATCGATGCCTTAGATGCTGTTAACCACACCAACCAAACCCCAGGCTCAAATCTCTTTTATCTTCCCAGATATCTGCCGCGTGGCGTTTATTTCCTTCTTATCCGCCGCCCATACCTGCGAAAACAATCCGGTTTGTTGATAGAAACACCTTCCGAAATTCTCGATTTAGCAGCATACCCACAACAAAACCACGAAGATATCCAAACATACATTCGGCAATACGTCAACAATGACGAAGAACTCATAGCACAGCTAACCGCCAAAAGCGAAAACAATTTCATGTATCTTAGCCAGATATTACCTACTATCTCTAAGGAGGTTGACCGACTCCCCCCTGGTTTAGAGGCTTATTATCAGCAGCATTTGCACAAGATGATTCCCCCTAATTCGCCAAGCCAAGAGAAGGAATTTAAATCATCTGTGCTGAGTGTGTTAGTGCAAGTTTCATCAGTCATATCAGCAGAAAGCATCGCTAGTACAATTGATGCTGATGAATACGATGTTGAAGAAGTTCTGGAAAATTGGCGTGAGTTTTTAACACTCCAGGAAATTGATGGAGAAATCCGCTACAGTCTTTATCATTCCAGCTTCTGGGATTTCTTAAGCAAGCAAGCAAATTTTGGTTAACAGGAAAAGAGTTTGGAGTAGAGACTAATCCCTCAAAACTTGGGGATTGTTTTAAACTCTAAGTTACTAGAGCAAACTTTAAAAAACTATGCTTGCCCAAGATAAAAAACAACGCAACTGGAAACCCATTATCAAAGCATTCGAGGCTGTCCTTGGTAAAAATGGTGTGGTGCAACGCCGCGAAGAACTCATTACCTATGAATGCGATGGTTTAACTGGTTACCGCCAACGTCCGGCTGTAGTGGTGTTACCGAGAACTACAGAACAAGTTGCAGAAATTGTAAAGATATGCAACCAATACTCTATCGCCTTCATAGCACGCGGCTCTGGCACAGGTCTATCTGGTGGCGCTTTGCCACAAAAAGACTCTGTTTTAATTGTAACTTCCTTAATGCGGCAAATCCTGAATATTGATTTGGAAAATCAGCGGGCAATTGTGCAACCAGGAGTGATTAATAGTTGGGTAACACAAGCTGTCAGTGGTGCTGGTTTTTACTATGCTCCTGACCCATCTAGTCAAATTATCTGCTCTATCGGAGGCAATATTGCTGAAAACTCTGGTGGCGTACATTGTCTCAAGTATGGCGTTACCACTAACCACGTTTTGGGATTAAAAATTGTTACACCAGAAGGGGAAATTATTGATTTAGGCGGGCAAATCCCCGAAATGCCTGGTTATGACTTAACAGGTGTGTTTGTTGGTTCTGAAGGCACTTTAGGAATTGCCACAGAAATTACTTTACGAATTCTCAAAAGTCCAGAATCAATTTGTGTCTTGTTGGCAGATTTCACCAGTATTGAAGCTGCCGGAGCAACTGTCTCTGACATCATCAGCGCCGGAATTATTCCTGGTGGGATGGAAATGATGGATAACTTCAGCATCAATGCAGTTGAAGATGTTGTTGCAACAAATTGTTATCCCCGTGATGCTACTGCTATTTTGCTAATAGAAATTGACGGTTTAGAAGTGGAAGTTGTAGGAAATAAGCAACGAGTTACTGAAATTTGTCAAAAGAATGGGGCGCGAAATGTCACTTCTGCTAGTGACCCAGAAACCCGATTAAAATTATGGAAAGGACGCAAAGCAGCTTTTGCTGCTGCTGGGCATTTAAGTCCAGATTATTATGTACAAGATGGTGTAATTCCTCGGACTCAGTTGCCTTATGTTCTGCATGAGATTAAGACATTAAGTGAACAATACGGTTATCGGGTTGCTAATGTCTTTCATGCTGGCGATGGCAATCTTCATCCGCTAATTCTTTATGATAATTCTGTGCCTGGGGCATTAGAACAAGTAGAAGAAATGGGTGGAAAAATTCTCAAACTTTGTGTCCAAGTTGGTGGTAGTATTTCTGGTGAGCATGGCATTGGTGAAGAGAAAAAGTGCTATATGCCACAGATGTTTAGCCCAGTTGATTTAGAAACGATGCAATGGGTGCGGCAAGTTTTTAATCCTAAAGGGTTAGCAAATCCTGAAAAGATATTCCCTACACCGCGTACTTGTGGTGAAGCAGCAAATGCATCGGCACTCAAGCAATTTGAAGGTGTGGAAAGATTTTAAGAGTTAGAAGTTACCTCTCGTTTCCCGGCTCTTGCCAGGGAATGCACCTATCACACGTGTCAACTTAAGCTAAAACGCTTGTCCCATATACGCTTTACCCCTCCCCTTACCAAGGCTACGGTGTACACACATCTTTGTATAAAATCAAAATCGTTGAAGATCCCCCTAAATCCCCCTTAACCGAAAAGTATTGCCTTAAAAAGGGGGACTTTGAAGGGCTTTTGCCCCCCAATTTATCGGGGGGTTGGGGGGATCAAAAGCTTGTGGGGCAATGTTAAAAGACTTGTGTGTACACTGTATTGCAGTCCTTCTGCCCTCTGACTTCTGCCTTCTTCACTTTTTAGCCTGAAGGGCTGACAAAGGGGCTAAAGCCGATGGGTCAAAAACCAATACGGTTCAGTTAAGCGCTACTGGTATAAAATTTTGGGTTTTCGAGACGCGATAAATCGCCGTCTCTACAAGTGTTTTGGTCTTATCTGAACTGTATTGGGTAAAAAACAGCCGACAATCTCAGAACAAACACTGTCAAATGGGACTACAAAAATATGTTGGTCGTCTCAAGGAATTACAGCGATCGCAGCACATACATAGTGTTTTTGGGATCGGTTTGTATGGGCAGTTATGAGTAGGTACAATGGGGTTTTAGGCTAATTTAGCTCATGATTTGATGCGTCTCACACGAATATCAAAGACTGAATAATTACGAATTACGAATTACGAATTACGAATTACGAATTACGAATTATTAACTGCGTTGCCAAATTTTAATCGTCTTATCTAAACTCCCGCTAACCAACATCTCACCGGAAGCTGTGAAGGCTAATGCTGTGACTATATTCCCATGACCTGTAAACGTACCCAGCAATTCCCCGGTTTGTAAATGCCACAATTTGATGGTTTTATCAGCACTACCGCTAGCGATAATTTGACCATCGGGACTTAATGCGATCGCATATACTCTATCTCTATGTCCTTTAAGAGTATGAAGTAATTCCCCAGTCTCCAATTGCCAAACTTTAATTGTTTGATCCCAGCTACCACTCACCAGCATTTTACCATCTGCACTAATCGCCAAGGAACGAACGATGTGAGAATGACCCATGAGGGTATGCAGTGGTTCTGCGTCCTTTAAACTTTGGATACCCGTCTGAGGTAAGGTGCGCCAGACTTTAATTTTGCGATAGCTACCTGTAACTAAAGTTTCCCCGTCTCGACTTAAAACCAGGGAATGAGCAGCTGTATCATCTAAAGAGAGTGCGATCGCAACCTGACGTTGCATCAAATCCCAAAACAGAATTTTTCTATCATCTCCGCCTGTAGCTAACATTCTGCCATCTGGGGTGAAAGCAGCGCACCGCACTACCCCATTATGTTTGTGCAAAATATCTATCAAGTCTAAAGCGCCTACGTGCCAAAGCTTAATTGTGGAATCTGCACCGCAACTCACTAAAGTCTGTCCATCTGAACTAAAAGCCAGGGAATTCACTTCATCCACCAGCCCAGATATCACCCAAGGATACTCTGATAATGTCTCTATTAATTCACCCTTGCTTAAATCCCAGAGTTTCGTCTCTCCACGACTACCACTTGCCAATATGGGTAAGGCTTTGCCATTCTTACACCCGGAACTGAAAGCTAGGCAATTGATGCCTCTGTTGTGCCCTTGCAAAGTCTGCCAGCATTCCCAATCACCAACTATACCTTTAAGGCAATGCTCTGATGGTAGAGTCTGTATTGTATCTGCGATCGCTCTCTCATTAATTAATGGCGATGTGTCTTTTTTGCCAATAAGTGATTCTAAATACCAACTCAACCCCCCTGCATATAACAAGTTACTCGGATTAATGTATATTTTTGGTTCAGTAAGTTCAATTTGATTTGCAGGTAAAAAGCCTGTAATTATGCTCTGTTTTTCGTCGTATCCTAGCTTACCTGTAGATGGATAAAACAAACACAGAAAAATTAATGCTTGGTGCTTTCTTAAATCTTCTTGAGTAACCGACCACCTAATTTTGTCTTTCTTAATACCATTAAAACTTTCTCCGTCAGCAACATAAACTTGAACACTTAGCTGAGGATTATCTTTTAGTAGATAAGAAAATTTGCTTTCGCCACACAAATTTCCCTCATCATCTAAAACCATGTTTTGCAAGGTATCACAAGATACCTTTTTTACCAACTTCCCCAAGCGTTCAGTTATCACTCGGTCAACAATATGCTCCCGCAAAAGATAATCTTCCGCTTGTCGCTGGAAGTATTTGGGGAAAGGTATCGTCCAGTCGGGAGGCTCAGGATATTCAGGCGGTGTCGGCGGCGGGTTTTTGGCGAGAACTTCTGCTTGTTGGCGAGAAACTTCTTGGAGTCTTGCCAATGGCTCGCCCCAAAAAGCCATGATTTCAGTGTGACAGCCTTTTACTTGACTTTCCAGCAAAGATAAGTCATAAGTTTTAGGCTTTTTCACACGTTGAAGGAAATCAGCTTGTTGAGCTTTAAGTAAGCTAATCCAATCCATCTGCATTCCTGCGGCAAACTCTTGCATACCTACGGTAAACTATACCAATGCAATTACTCAAGTTTATAACCTTAGTTAATTAAAAATTCAGTAATGTTAGTAGTCTAATAAAACACAGCCATTGGCAGGTTTTTCCGGGAAAGATAGAGATGGATAGCACTTAGACATTTCATGAACTGATGCAGTTGAAGTATATAGAATTAAATGATGTCAGTCAATTCTAACGGAGATGGAGAACGAGATACTGTTTCCCTAGAAACATTTATAGCCGCAAAGGAAAGTTTAATGTAAGAGGAATTTCAAAGGTTGCCGTAACGATAAGGCAACAAATACCTACACAAAAATAACCTAGTAACGATGATTCTAGGGTTTATCATCTAAAATCGGCATAAATGGTGAAGATTAGCTAATTTTAACTTTTACGTTTTGGCTGTCTGGGCGTGGTACTTACATCAGATGAGTCGCCAAAAGTATCCCTTGCCTCAATCTGTTTAATTTTCATTTGCAAGTTCAAGTCATCACTGCTAACAATTGTTTCTAGATTCGCTAATCTCCGCTCTAACAGTTCTATTTGCTGCTGTTGCAAATAGTTAGTTTTTGATTTTTGCTCATCAGAACGCCAAACAGCAACTGTACCAACAGCTGCCCCACCAATTGCAACTAAAGGAAGAATAGCACCGCTTCTAGTCACTGCTGACAGTGGGACGCAAACTCCGAGAATGGCGACTGTAATTACCCAAATTCTTGTGGTGGCAGATAATCTAACATCTTGGTATGGTTCTATATTTGTTTGAGATTTTTTAGCCATAAGTAAATCCAAAGAAAAGTTATTTGCTAGATTGACACAATTGCTTACTAAAATACTTCCTACAATTGGGTTAAATCTAATTACTTACTACAATTTATGTTATTATTGCCACCACATTATTTCATATCACTAGATCGGCATTGCTAGGAGCAGTTCTGGGCAATATAAAAATTTTCAATGACATCAGGAACAACCAGATGACAGTTCGTGCTTTTTTCCAAGCTGCTAAAGTCGAGGGTTTCCAGTCTCCTTACGATACCATCCACCTGAAAATTTTCTATCCAGTAGAGATGTCAAGGCATAAGGGAGAAAGAAATAGGGAAATTTTGCCAGTTAATTTAGAAAAGGCACCTTTTCCAGTAGTGATTTTCTTCAACGGCTTTAACTGTGATGCTCAACAATATCAATGGTTGGCAGTTAAACTCGCTGAACGTGGACTAGTGGTGATTCTCTTTAACTGGATTACGGAAATGATACCAGGAATAATTAGTCTGAATCCAGGCGTTGATTTTGAAAAGATGAAACCAACAATTTATCGTACTGTTCCCACTGCTTTGGCTTTGCCAACACTGCTAGCGAAAGTGGAACAGTTACAGTCTGAGGGTATTTTAGCTGGAATGCTTGATCTGCAACGAATAATTTTAGGTGGACACTCCGCAGGTGGTAGAGTAGCAATCGAAAATGCTGATCCCCATTTTTTCCCTCAAGTTGCAGCATCTTTTGGTTATGGTTTACACACTATGGCAACGTTATTATTGGGGTATGAAGCAGGTACTATCTTACCCTTACCAGACTCCCTACCACTTCTACTTATGGGAGGAACCTGCGATGGAGTAATTGCGAACAACAGCGATCGCTACGGTGTAAGTCCTGGAAATACTACCACCCCAGTCATCCGTACATTCCAAGAAGCAATTACTGGAGGACGAAATGATAGCTATCTGATACTTTTGGATGGGGCAAATCACTTTTCAATAGTTGATCAGCTAGACTCCACTCTAGATACACCCTTGTTGGACTTTCCCGCCACCCAACCTCAAGAAAGCTTCCGTTTGCTGATGGGTGAAATCATTAGTTTGTTTATTGACACTTATGTTCGCCATCAACCAGAAGCATCTCAGTCACTTGAGCAATTATTAAATACTGGCAATCCTCTGATAAAATCCTTTGAGCGTAAATAGTTAAATTTATTATGACAAGTACATCTTATATTTTTCTGGCTGGGGCAAGTCGCGGTGTTGGTCGAGAAATTGCTCAATATCTCACAGCGCAACAGCTAAAGGTAAGAGCACTCCTAAGAACAGCATCAGTTACTACTGAACTAGAAAAAATCGGTATTGAGGTAGTTCTAGGAGATGCCTTGAATGTTGGCGATGTAGAACGCGCAATGCTGACAGATCAACCTATTCACACCGTTATCAGTACAATTGGCGGTTTACCATCAGAGGGAGAAAGGGCAGATTACCCTGGTAATAGAAATCTGATTGATGCAGCAGTTAAAGCTGGGGTGCAAAAGTTTATTCTTATATCCTCCATTGGTGCTGGCAATAGTGTTGTTGCTCTGTCACCCCAAGTTTTAGCAGCACTGGGAACAGTTTTAGTTGAGAAAGATAAAGCTGAACAACACTTAATTGCCAGTGGACTCACCTATACAATTATCCGCCCAGGTGGACTCAAGTCAGAACCAGCAACAGGTAACGGCGTTTTGACCGAAGATCCGCACATTAGTGGTAGCATCAATCGTGCAGATGTCGCGCAGTTAGTTGGTCGCTGTTTAAATAACGAACGCACCAATAATAAAATTTTGTCAGCGGTAGACCGAAATATGCTATTTGGGCAAAGAGAATTTGCAGAATTTGGCTTGGAGTAATTTAAGCACGCCAGCGGAGTATCTGATCCTTGACAGGGTTCACAAATTCTCGTCGTTCAGCGACAGACCGAGCATACTCCCGCTTTAACTGGTAGTACCACTGCGCCTGCATATCTGAGTCTTTAATCAGCCGTAGCACAGGATTATATTTAAGGCCAATCTGCTGTTTTTCCACAACCGTTCGGTCTTGACCAAGGAAAGTCCGCGCCAGCACATGTAGCAGTGGCTTGAAAAATCCCACCCAAGGAAGTGTCGAGTAAAGAACAAAATTTACCTCAGTTTCTGTGTCTGAAATAGGTGTAACTGCCGTTAAATTAACGACTCGATGCTTGCCAATTGTGGTTTCTTCTATTCTGACTCCAGGTAAACGAAAAGAAATCTCCGTTTCTGGCACACCACCGCCAATCAGCAAGTATAATCTACCCCCATTCGCTGGCAATCGGTGTCGTCGCATCGTGAAGCCGTAAGGCGAAGCATCGAATTGCTTCACTTCTTCATGCAGTTGCTCACTTCGCCACCACCAAGCGCGATGAACGTAGGGTGAATGAGCAGGGTCCATCAGACCTACCACTGCATGATCCACAAAACAGGGGAATCTCATCACCTCTATAAACTGGGGTGAACGCTCATCAAACCCTGGAATTACCGGAATCTCCATCTCAGAAGCAGGTTTAGAATTATCGGGATCAGCCATATATATCCAGATATTTCCTTGGGCTTCCCGGACTTCATAGGAATGTACGTCAAAGCGCCTCAAATCCATTTGCTGCTCCTCTACAAGAGAAGGTATCGCAGTACAGCGCCCAGCCGGATCAAAACGCCAACCGTGATAGCAGCATTCCACCTCCTGCCCATCGAATCTACCACAACTCAAGGGCACACCACGATGGGGACAAATGTCCGTCATTGCAGAAACTTTGCCATCCTGGCTGCGAACTAGCAGCACTGGTTCTCCCAAGAAAATGCGGCTGATCATCATACCTGGCTTGATCTGATTACTAGGCAGAGCATAGTACCAAGTATTACGTAATACAAAGTTATCGTTATTTTTCATAACTAATTGCGTCTGCCTTTGACACAACGAAAGTCTTGGTTTGTGGAAAGGAAGGTTATGCTGAGAAACATTCTTTCTTTAATTGCTGTAGGTAAATTCAACTGATCCGCTTGTTGGTCGTGTTCGTAATTCTCTCAGATTTGGGTTGTTCTGGGAGGATTGCAGGTGTGAAGTTGCATTATTCGCCAGAAATTTGGACAAATACCGTTCTTTTGCGCGGCCCATCCAACTCAAAAAACAACACAGATTGCCAAGTTCCCAAAGCTAATTTACCATCCACAATGGGAATTATCTCACTCGTGGTCAGCATCATTGCCATTAAGTGAGAGTGAGCATTAATCGGCTCATCTTCCGGGACATCTCTTAAATGCAAGTCATTATGCAAATAGCTGTCTGATTCCGGTGCTAATTTTTGCAAGAACACTTTTATATCTTCTAACAATCTGACTTCATTCTCGTTGATGGCTAAAGCTGTTGTTGTGTGTCGAGAAAATACTAAAACTTGTCCATTTTTAATTGATGTTGAAGCAATAAAATCTTTGATTTGTGGCGTGATATTATGAATATTAATTTTTGGTTCAGTTTCAATTTCAATTAACTTATTAATAATTGGCATCTCTGGAATTTGATATTTGGGATTGCGGACGAGGTACGTTAACACAGTCTAACGCCCTCATAAATTAAATATAAACTCTTAACTCCTAACTCCTAACTCCTAACTCCTAACTCCTAACGATAGTTTCCAAACCTTGCACTAATCTTTCTATACCTTCTTTTACCGTCTCTTTTTGCAGCGCACCATAGGCAATGCGTAGGTAGCATCCGTCATCTATGCCAAAGGTTGTACCTGGAATGACTGCTACTTTATGTTCCTGGATTAGTCTTTTAACTAATTCAAAAGCATCCATCTGAGTATTAACTTTGAGGAAAAAATAGAAAGCGCCATTGGCGGGTATAATGCTACATAAATCTTGTAGACGGTTAAGGGAGTTGAGTACTACTTGCCGCACTTGAGCAATCGCACCTATATTACTCTCCAAATACTCCGCTTTTGCTTGCAATGCCCCTAAAGCTGCATATTGGGAAATTACTGGCGGACAAATCAAAATTGTATCCTGGACTTTTTTGATGGCGACAAACAAGTGTTTGGGAATCACCATGTAGCCAATGCGCCAACTGGCAAAACCGTATGCTTTGGAAAGGCTAAAGAGAGAAATGGTGTACTCGCTACTACTCTCAAATGCAGCAGGGGAAACGTGTTTTACCCCGTTATAGGTAAAGTATTCATAGGCTTCATCGCTGATGTGGTAAATGCCATGATCGCCACAAATTTGATTTACTTGGTGCAATGCTGCTTTTGAATAGACAACTCCAGTCGGATTATTTGGTGAAATTGTCACCACAGCCCGTGTCTTGGGAGTAATTGCTTGAGCGATCGCTTCTGGGCGCAATTGGTAATTTTCATCCGTCGCCACTAACACCGGATGACAACCAGCCATTGCGATCGCCATTTCGTGGTTGAAATAGTAGGGCGTATTTAGAATAATCTCATCGCCTGGGTTAGTGATCGCAAGAATGGCATTCATAAATCCCATATTGCTCCCCGCTGTCACGACGATGCAGTTTTCCCCATTGATTTCAATACCGTTAAAGGCTTGCAATTTCTCTGCAAGTGCTGTCAGCAGCGGGGGAATTCCTTCAACTGATTTGTATAAATTATTAGCAGGCTCGGCTAAGAATTTGGGTAAAAGTTCTATCGCTTCCGGTGGCGGATTGTAATAAACAACACCCTGTCCTAAAGAGATTGTTCCAGGAGAGTTTTTAATCAGTTCCCCAACCATAGGAATAATTGGCGACTGTACCGCCTGCATACGAGAGGTTAGGGATTCCATATTTCTTTACCTATCTACTTGGCTTTAGTATCTCTTATATAGGGGAGCAACCGACTAGTACAGCTTGGTGAAAATAAACTACTCCCACACTGTATGCTTGCAACAATGTGGGAGTATGTGACCAAAATGATTAGCCTGATTTGCGATTACTCATTTAGTCAATCGAAATCTGTTGAGGCCCACTTGCTTTGCCATTGTGTCCGTCTGTTGCGGTGCTGGTGTAACTATTGGAGCGGATCTGTTGATCCAGCCAGCTTTTTACAGGATCGTCTGCAAGATTGAGCCGAAGCACACCAGAGAAGAACCCACCCACAAATGAGACTGGATGCTGGATAAATTCTCTGAATATAGGTGACAATTCATCAATGAACATTTAAAAGACTCCTGGCGGTGCCGTAACAAATTATTACTTCTTAATTGATCGTAACCTGTTGAGCAATATCTGGATGACGGTAACGAAGTTGCTAACTTTTTGAGCTTCAACTCGCACAAAAAAATTCCCCATTTCTTCTTAAAGAAGTGGGGAATCCGAGTCTGCTGCATCAAACTACAGAGAATCTATAAACTGCTGTACTTTTTCTAGGAGTGGCTGATGTTCGATTTGCTCTGCTAACTCTTGGGCGTTTTGGTAGCACGATCGCGCCATTTTTTTGCGTTTCGTTGTAGCGTAAAGGCTTCCCATATTCAGCAAAGTCGAAATTTCTCCAAGGCCATCGCCTAGTTGTTGATAAATCGCAATGGCTTGCTTATAGAACTTCATTGCTTGCCGATGCTCTGCCAGAGTGCTATAGGTAAAACCAATGTTATGAAGAGTTGTTGCCTCACCGGAGCGATCGCTGATTGCTCGACGTGTCAAAAGAACTTGATAGTAAAGCAATAACGCTTGTTTCGGTTTTCCTAAATCGCTATAGATTGAGGCAATATTGTTCAAAGTGGTTGCTTCACCAACCAAGTTCTTGACAGCTCGTTGAATTGGAAGGGCTGCTTGAAAAAATTCTAGAGCTTCCTCAAACTTGCCTAAGACGTTGTAAGCAAACCCAATGCCATTTAGGGTTGTTGCTTCACCAGAAAAGTCACCTAACAATCGCCGCATCCTCAAAATTTGGTGTTGTAGCAACAGTGCCCGTTTTGGTTCTCCCAATCGGGTATAAATTAGGGCTACATCATTAAGAGTAGAAATTTCACTTTGAGTATCTTGCGATCGCCTAAAGATTGGTAGTGCTTGGTCAAAATATTCTAACGCCTGCGAAAAGCGTCCAAGACGACTGTAGGTAGAACCCAGATTGCTAAGTGCAGTTGCTTGTGCTGGCGCGTTGCCAATTTCAACAGCAACCGAAAGCGCCTGATGAAAGCGCTCTAATGCTCTTTGAGGTTGCCAGCAACTGAGGTGAGCTAAACCAAGGTCGTTTAATGTATAACCTTCTCTGGCTCGGTCTGGAATTGATCTAGCCAAGTGTAAATTCTTGGTTGCAAGATCGAGAGACTCTTGGAATTTCCCCCGCTGGTAGTAGCGGCTTGCTTCATCACGACGTTGTTCCCACTCTTTGACTCGATTTAAAGATTGCGTCATCTGACCTCAGTTGCATTCTGCGATAAATAGGCAGGACATCTTTTAGGAATGAACCTCTCTTAGGTTTCCCAAATTTTAACCTTTATCTTCTACCTTTAGATATAAGACGTAAAGGGAGAAGTATGGTATTGTTTCATACTTACAGGTATAACAATGACGCAATTGATACAAAAAACATAATAGGGGCAGACATCTGTGCGTCCCTAGGAAATACCTATATTTCAAGTAATTGAAAGGCTCAGACTACCAACTTTTTAGAGAAGTCGGCAATTTTATTGTTATGTGTTGGGTGTGGACAAATCGAGGCAAGCTTTGTATATTTTGGCTGAAAACTGAGTTTTTAATTTAAAAAGCCCTGAAAAAAATTCAGGGCTTTGTTTTATATGCGGTTTATTAAATGCCAGCTAAAAATCTTTGCCAGCGCTTTCTATACACATAATCATCGCTCAATCGCTTGCTTAAAAATAGCGCGTAACTACCCAATTTTTACCCATATTACCTGGGTATCCCCTTAACAATTTCTTTAGATTTCCACACACCTCTATCGTGAAATCACTTATCTTCAGCTTACGTAATTCCTGTTAATGCATTTTTTACCGAGAAAATGGGTTTAAAGCCCCGTGCTTCTAGCACGGCTTTTATTTAACTTCCGAATCATTTGATTAACGGTCAGTTCTTGCATCAGGGCATCATTTTTTCTCAGCGCAACCTTCTAAAATTTTATTCTCCAAGATAAAAATTGCCGAGTAGGGATACTCTTGATCTGACATACCGTCGCTACAGGCATCGACTTTTTTGATGATTAAGATATTGTTGCCTTTGCCCTTAAGTCGATAGACCCGCACTAGGTCTGCGGGACGCGCCTCTGCTTTCAAGGGTGCAACATAAGAGAAGGTTTGCTTTTTTACATCTGGTGAAGAGTAGACAATTCCCCTCTTGCTCACAGTAACACTCCAAAAAGGTTCTGTACCCCTAGCGATGAATTCTTGATTACTAGCAGTCTCTGCAACAACAAGACTATTCCTAGTAATAGATGATTCATTGGCATTACTGGGACTGTTCGCTGGAAAGCTAGCGCCAAATAAGAGCAGAGCAACACAACAGGTAAAAGTTTTCATATATCGAGGTATAGGCTTTACTTTGTATGTTATCGGACAACTGTAACTATACGGGACTCAAAAGGCGGGGAACGGTTCTGCTCCATTACTTTTGGCTTAAGGGGGAAAACGGGAAAGAAAAAACCTTTAACCTTGTCCCCTGAACCCAATTCCGGGTTGAAAATCGCCAAATCATACTTAAGGAGAATGAATTGACGAACAGGTATGCCTCAAGCTGGAGATGGTAGACATGGGAATTTTATGTGCCAATGAGGCGAGTAAATACCTGATTGCGGCAACGAGAAGGCTTGCCAAGGAATAAGACCCTAAATCAAATTGATTCAAAAGCACATTGGCTGAGGATAGTCTTAATTGCTTTGTAACTAACTGTTTTCAATTGTTGCCAAGACGAGTATTAAACTCAATAACCATTTTGTTGAGTAAATATACAATATTAGACATGGAGGAGAATCATGAACGCTACAGTCAATTTATCAAAATTACAAAACAATTTGAATGAAGTTAATTACCCAATCAGCAGAAATGAATTGCTGAAGTATGCGGAAGAAAAAGGTGTTGATGAGGTTGTTTTGCGAGCTTTGAAGCAATTACCTCCAAAACAGTATCAAAACTTAAATGATGTCAATAAAGCTATTGGAGGCAGCGAATAAGTGTTAGTAAAAAAATTAATACTTATTGCATCGCGTCGAGCTTGGCAATACAGAGTGACTATTTGCCTCCCAATCCTTCTCTGATAAGTACTCTTCACCTCTGGTGTGATCCGGGAAAAGGGTAAGGGGTGAATTTAAACCCTTTCCCCTTTAACCGACAAGTATTAGATTGCCGCCTAGCCGTGACATCTTATAGACTATAATGCCTCAGAAATTGGCAATGGTAGTACAGCGTTATGAGGGAAAGCCCAGAAACGACCTTCAAATATAAATAAATCCGTCCATCCATATTCGTTACACCAGTTAGTAGAAGTTGCTAAAACATCACTATCAATTTGCTGTTGGAGGCGTTCTAAACCGTACTTAATTTTGATTTTTGCCAGGAAGGGAACGCGGACTAAATCACCATCACAAGCGCGAAGTTGTAGAGATTGTTGCCATCGCTGGCCTGCTTGGAAACAAGCATTTTGGTAAGTGCTTTGTTCTTGTTCTTTGATAGTCTTAAGCTCAATTAACTCTGTTAAAGAAACAGAGCGGGACAAAATTCGGCAGCTGGGTGGGTCGCTATCTTGTTCTAGCCAGCGTTGAATAATGTCAATGAGGATTTCATGTAATTCATCTATCATAACTCTTATCTTTTTTGGTTCTGATAGCCATAGGCTAAACCTATAAAATAGATGGAGCAGACATTTTAGAGCTTATTGATTTATCCAAAAAGGAATAGATCCTTGTTTGCGCTTAAGTTTATAAATTCTCACAGGAAAATCATCATTACTCCATCCTGGCTCGATTTCATAAGCTTCAATCAGCTCACGCAAAGCCTTGTCGAGAACACTATAACTACACTCAAGGGTATCTTTAAGTTCTCCGGCAGTTTTTCCCCCGGAACGCAGCTGTTCGAGGATAATTTTGTTGATATAATTCATAAATTCTCCAGTTGTAAAATGATAAATTAACTGGATGTAGCAATAAGTTCTTGTCTCAACAGGGTGCTGATGCGTGTAAAGTTGTCTATCTGCCTCGGTTTGTCGCAATCGTTGGGTGCATTCTGAGCAATAAGACTCTTCGCCCATCGAGTACACAAGATGACCACAGTTATTACAATGCTCAGTGTTGCCCAGTTCTGGATTATGTTGCCAATGGCACTGGGAACATATAGATGTATCTGTGATTGTTTTGCTGCGTGCATCAATGGCAGCAAGGGCTTTTTCTTCTGCTTCTACAAGTTGAGTCAGCTTGTCCTGAAGAGTGTTGCTTGCTCTCCAGATTCAGTATTGAGAAATACTAAAAATTTCATCCAGGAGTAATCTAGAACACCAATTCAGTAATCCTGAACTTTTCCCCCAACCCCTCGACCTTGGCGTAAGCCTGCCATTAGATAGCGGAGCGGGGAGTTTGGCGTTTTTGATTACTGAATTGATTCTCTAGCAGAAGTTGTAATCAATCAAAAACTAATAAGATAGCTTTGACTCCAAGATACTACCCTTAGCTCGTGGCTCTGGTTCTACTAAAGGGCATATTCTGTATTTTCTGTGGGAAATTTTTGGCGTACATATCCTGAATCAACTTTTTAATCGCGCGATCGCTCAAAGCCTTTGGACACAACCTCCAAAATATAATTTATCAATTGAATTGCGATCGCTCCCTCAATGCAAATGACTTATGGTCGCACCAAAGACAGGATGATGCCAACCAGCGAACCCAGGAGTAGCACCATACCGCTGAGGGAACTAATGCCAAAGCCAAGCATCCGCTTTTCGGCAGCCTGATAATATCCCCAAGCGTAGGTAATTCGACCAACAAGCCAGATAGCACCAACAAGCGCCCCCCACAATGGGTTGACGTAGAAAGAGAACAACCATAAAGCGGGTAAGAAAAGAACTAACTGCTCTAGGGTATTTTGCTGAACACGCAGCACTCGTTCAAAGCCAGCATCTCCTGTCATTTTAGGAGGTGCTACTTTATACTTAGCTCTGGCTCTACCAACATTAATTGTGATGACCAAATAGAGCAACAGTGTCAAAGCAGTTATAAGACTAATCCAGGGCGACATATTTTCTATCCACGCGTTACCAAAAAAAGTATACTGTATCATCCATTTATCTGCTTTTTAGGCAGTATTCAAGATTTTTATTCATACTTTTTATTTCTAACGGTACAAGACAAATAACTAAAAATAGTGCAACTTAAAAGTAGTGCAAATATCGAAAATTATGGACGCTGCCAAACGCCTTGCTACTCTAAATCGCATCCGCAAACTCAGCCGCTTGATGGATACATCTATACGCATCCCTCTAACAGGTTTTCACATTGGAATAGACCCAATTATCGGTTTGGTTCCAGGTGCTGGTGATTTAATCAGTACAGCGTTTTCAGCTTACATCATATTTTTAGCTACCCGTTTTGGTATTCCCCGTGAAGATTTAGCCAAAATGATTTTTAATGTTGGTTTGGAAACAGTCGTGGGTACTGTGCCTTTAGTGGGTGATTTATTTGATGCTTTCTATAAGTCTAATATTCGCAATTTGACTATTTTAGAGCAACATTTGACAGTGGTTGAACCAGAACTCAAAGAAGTGTCTGATGAACTTTATTCTCGTAAGTTGAGCCAAGTTTAAGTTGGTTGTTATCCATCACTAATCTTGGCACTCCTCACGGCTACTAAAATCAAATGTTTAAATCGCGCAGAGCCAGACGAATTTGCTCGACTCGTCTGCGGTTGACACCGAGATCCGATTCTCCCACGCGAGATGCCGATCGCAGATGAATTACTGATTCATTGGGAGGGAAATAAAACTCTACATCATCAACAAATTTGAAGATGCGGCTTTTAGAAAGAGCATGGATGTAATTAGGAGTCTGTTCTACAATTTCTGTACGGGGAACAACACCGAGAACTTTTAGTAAGATTTCTCTAGCTGTATTGCGGTCTAGATGATAAGTAATCGGGTCAATGGCGTGTTTGGCATCAGCATTTTGACTCACAACACAGTTGTCTGAAGCCGGGCAAGCAGTAAGATAACCATTATCAACTCCCAAGCTAGAAGAAGCAGCCCAAGTAGCCCCAGGAAGTATGAAACTACTAATCAAAGTTAGGAGTATTGCTAAAGTAATACTCCGCAAGAATCGCTGCTGGAACGCTTTTAGCAGATGAGACATGATAAATTTTCCCCTCAAGTTTTAAATAGCACTCATTTATTTTCGGTCATTTTGGGTGAGTGCTGCGCCTTATCGGTTCGCCATACACCGAATCATCCATCCAGCCGTATCCCAATGCACACGCGCAAAAAGAGCATTGTACCGGGCATAGGAGCCATTAAACATCTACGCACTGGGGAAGCTTTTGTATAGTACTAGTGTGCTATCCGTTCCAAGCGATCGCTCCAGGGGTGCAATTTTTTCCTCTCTATGAGATCCTGAATGCGATCGCTTGAATTTTTTAGGTGAGGCGATCTAGAGTGCAACTTTGACTGCCTAACCTAGTTTGTGCCTACTCCCCTTGCCATGATTGCTGCCAATAACGGAATTAGGGTAAAGCCAACCAGTTCAATTCTAATTAGCCAGATTAGACGATTTAGTTTTAGTAATTCCAGCTTGGGTGCTTGCCCCTGTTGCAGACTTTTCAACCAACCAATGAAAGAAAAAGTGGGATAGAGAGATAGCAAACCTACCACGATAAAAACCCCAACTTTGACGTAGAAAACTGGGTTACTCAAATAGTAAACTGTGCCTTTACCAAAGTAGATAACACGCAAAACCCCTGTAACAAGAACAACAGTTGCTGATATGCCATACACTGCATCAGCTATAACAATCTTCCAAGCCTCATTTAAACTCAATTCTTTTTTTAAATTGAATGCTTCTAACACCAGAGCGCCAAAACACAACATGAAGCTTAAATAATGTAAATACGCGACTATGGCACTTACCCACATATTATTTTTAGTTTTTGCTAGTTTACTGTTTTGATATTGGTTTTGAGGTGAAGACCCTCACCATCAAGCCCAAACTAGCACTAAGACAACTAGCCAAAAAGTGACCAATAATTCAGATTTTCATTGACTACGAACCCACAATCATTAGCAGGGGTTGCTACTGTATTCCCTGGTGATTCCAGCTTTTTATCGGTTAAATGGCTGGTATCGGCTTTGTTGTGGCCAACTTTAGAAAGTTTGATGGTTGTAGATGAACATAGGAATAATCGAGTCTTACAGTAACGGGTTTTTAGAAGTTGTACCAGAGAGCGATTATTGGCAGATTGTAGGTATACACATCAATGGCCAAGCCTACTGCCCTACTCCTCGGCTTTATCGTTCAGAAAGGGTAGCATTGGCAAAAGCTGCACAAATTTATGATTGGCTAGCTGACCACGAACACCAAATCAGTGATGGAGCTTACAACTGTTCTGAATTACAACTCATCCTATGGCAGCAACCGAAACTATCTTAGTTGACCTAAGTGTAGGTGCTTGCCTTGAGCAATACATATAGTATTTCTGTATTAATGATTGAGAGTAAGCTTATAGTCCCTGCCTCAAGTGTGGGGATTTTACGAGTCGTAAAGCTTGACTAATTCGCTTATATCGCTGGCTAAGGTCGGAGTGTCGCCACTCCGCCCTTAGGGACTTCCAAATAAAAAAATATACCATCGCTATAGAGGCAGGGGGCAGGGAGCAGGGGGAGGGATAGTCGTAGTGAAGTCCAGAAATTGGATAATTTAATTTCTGGAAGTCCCTTAGCCAGCGTTTTACGCATCACGACTCATAAAAAGCGATCGCACCTATCCCAAGCCTCTAAGTCACCAGAATGAGCCGCCCTTATTCTTAGATAAAAAAATAGAGGAGCATGGTTTACCGCCGCAGGCATTACCTACGCTCATCAAAAGCAGAATTTGAAAAAATACCCCAACACCTAAATGGATCAACGGTTAACAGTACTCATATCAGGGTAACGTTCGCCTGCTGCCACATCTTTTGGTGCAACTGCTTCAAGTCGATTCAACTCTTGTTCAGTCAGGGTAATTTCGGTAGCTGCAACATTCTCCTCCAAGTAAATACGGCGTTTTGTACCAGGAATTGGGACAATATCTTCTCCTTGAGCCAATAGCCACGCTAAAGCAAGCTGACTAGAAGTTACTCCTTTTTCGCTGGCAATTGCCTTAACTTGCTCTACTAATTGCAGGTTCTTATAGAAATTCTCACCTTGAAAGCGAGGAGAATTTCTTCGATAGTCATCAGGTGCAAGATCATCAGGGCTAGTGATTGCACCTGATAAAAACCCTCTTCCTAATGGACTATAGGGAACAAACCCAATTCCTAATTCCCGGACAGTCGGTAAAATTTCATCCTCTGGCTCTCGACTCCAAAGAGAGTATTCTGTTTGCAATGCAGTAATGGGGTGAACTGCCACAGCCCGTCGAATCGTGGTAGGAGCAGCCTCCGAAAGTCCCAAATAACGAACTTTACCAAGCTTAACTAACTCTGCCATTGCCCCTACAGTATCTTCAATGGGTACAGTTGGATCTACACGATGTTGATAATAGAGGTCAATCACTTCAACTCCCAGGCGTTTTAGCGAGGCATCGCAAGCTTGATGGACATATTCTGGCCTGCCACTAATTCCTTTCCAACCACCATCTTCAGTGCGGACATTGCCAAATTTGGTTGCTAACACTACTTGATCTCGGCGAGCTTTAATTGATCTGCCTACTAGTTGCTCGTTGGTAAACGGCCCATACATATCAGCAGTATCGAGAAAATTAACTCCAAGTTCTAATGCCCGATGGATAGTAGCGATCGCTTCTGATTCATCACGGCCACTATAGAACTCAGACATTCCCATGCAACCAAGTCCGATAGCTGAAACTTCTAACCCTTGTTTGCCTAGCTTTCTGGTTTTCATCAAATAATCTCCTAGTCAGTAATTGGTCTTAGGAATTACGTCTTTCAGTATTATCTTTTTCCCAATCACCAAGTCATCTATTATTAGAAGCATTTATTGATACAAGTAGGTTGATTTGCGAGTAATTGACATTTCTATTACCAGCCGTACTGAGGTAGCTTTCTTGTAAAGTAATTTAATTGGTAGCAGTGCGATCGCTCCACCCAATTCAAAGAGGAAACCAAGCGCTCGCCCAGCCCACCCAATCTTGACTCAGAGAACTAATTAAAAAATGCCCCTACTGATGCGATCGCAAAAGTTGTAAACATCGCTCATCAAAGTTTACCAATCGCGTTCAAGCCTAAAAATAAGCAATTTAACCAAGATAAGGATATTGTAGCGGTTTGATTTTCAATAATTCTGTCCAGTAACGTATAGCATTATGTTTGGTGGTTTCTGTGTCACGCGATTTGTGAACTCTGCCTATCTCTATAAGAAAATATGTAAGTTTAATAGCAGTAGGTAAGTGAATCAACCCTACCGCTTTAAAATGTTGTAAAAATAAATGTATCAACACTTGTACTTTCTGTCTGTGACGAAAATACATCCACCATTTCATTTGATGTATGGCGATACTGGTTTGATAAACTAATATAGTTTCTACTTCAGTTAATTTATCTTGAACTTGATGATAAAACTGTATTTCTTTGTCAAAATCACCTGCTTTCTGAGCAAAAGCAGCATCATCCGATAATTGATAAGCCTGACTAATTAAGTTACCTGCCGTTTCTGCCTGCTGTTGAGTATAACCAAGTTTTATATATATGGTAGCTGCTGCTGATGCCAATTCTGAAAACTTTTCAGCATCATGTAACCAATATATTTGTGCTTGTAGTTCCCCTAATGTAGTGGCTAAAGTCTCATTCATATTCAATCTAACTTTTCTTATATAGCGGTTCCCACTCAGATGCGGTACAACATTATATCGCCAAGTGTAGGGGCATGGCACTGCCGTACCTCACGTAAACGAGAACCGCTATAAGGCAATTTAGCAGTGATTGACCACGATATGGTAGCACTTTTGACTTTGTAACTATAGCTTCACTTGAATATTTTTCCAGATTTGGGGCAAACTTAACTGAATCAAACACCCAGTTTCTTAGCAAGTAAAAACTTTACCTTACTAGTGTTTTGGAAGATTCTTGGCTTACCTTTAAATCGTCATCCTCTCTAAAGTAGTAGTAGCTATGAGGTTCGTTTTTAGGAATTACACCATTCACTACCTGTCCCAAGACATTTTGACCAGATTTTTCTAAAAGTTCTTTAGCGAAAGCTGCATTAACCGAATCAACTACTCCTGGACGAACTACGAACAAAACACCGTCAGCCATTTGTCCGAGAGTAGCAGCATCAGCAGCAACATTTAA
Organism: Nostoc sp. UIC 10607; assembly: GCF_047228265.1. Classification (NCBI taxonomy): domain Bacteria; kingdom Bacillati; phylum Cyanobacteriota; class Cyanophyceae; order Nostocales; family Nostocaceae; genus Nostoc; species Nostoc sp. UIC 10607. The sequence goes on from NZ_JBIQNW010000018.1 coordinate 45,627, forward strand.
TGAAGGAGCATCAATGATCACAAAATCGTATTTAGCAGCAAGAGTTTTCATCAATGTAGCCATGCGTTTTGAGTCGAGTAAGGATGCTGGACTAGGAGGAACTACTCCAGATGTGAGGACATCCAAATTATTCATTACTTGTTTAATAGCTTCCCTAGGTGTCGCCTGCTCAACAATTAAATTGCTTAGACCTTCATTATTAGTTATTTCCCAAATTTTATGTTGAACTGGACGGTGCAAATCTCCATCTACCAGTAAGACTTTATGCTCCATCTGAGCCATTACTACAGCTAAATTAGCTGCTACTGTTGACTTACCTTCTGTAGGTACGGAACTAGTGATCACGATAACTTTTAATTCCTTATCAGCACTCATAAACCTCAGGTTAGCCCGCAGCATTCGGTATGCTTCACTAACAGGCGATCGCGGAGCATTACAAACCACAAGTCTTTCACTATACAACTCCGGTTCTTCTTTCCAATGAATGGATTTGTTCGACTTACTAAAGGGAGGAATAATCCCTAATAAAGTCAACCCCAACAACTCTTTTGCTTCATCAACAGTCTTAACTGATTTATCTGTTACCTCCAAAATATATATGGCCGTAAAAGCTGCCATACTAGCCAACAAACCTGTACTTAAATACAAAAATATCCGCGAAGAACTTGGTTCTTCTGGAATTTCAGCTTTGGATATAATGCTGGCATTCCCTACATTTTGATTTTCAGCGATGCGACTTTCTGGCTGCTTTTGTAGCAGAAGTGAGTAGGTAGATTGAGCCGCTTGTACTTTACGTTCTAACTGGCGCTGTTGTTGCTCTAATCTGGGAAGATTGTTGAAGCGTTGCTTATAAGAAGTTTGTAACTTGGATAAAGTAGCAACTTGGCTTGCTAAACCCATACGGCTTGATTCAAATTCTACCAGCCTTGCTGAGAGTTGTTGTTGCAATTCTCCAAGTTGAAAGTTCTGATTTATTTGTATTTTATTTTTTCCTGTAACCTGTTCCATCCGTTTTTCTAACAGCCCATTTAAAGAATTTAATTTATTTTCTAAATCTATGATTTGTGGATGGTTATCCTGCAAAACAGTTCGCCTAGCTGCAAGCTCTGACTCTAGCTGTTGAGTTTCTTTGAGAATATCTTGTACCCCAGCAATTTGGCTGAGAGAACTCATCATCACAGCCTGTTGTGAGTTCATACTCAACTGCTTACGAATTTGTTTAGACTGTACATCGACATCAGCAAGTTTAGATTGAGCTTCATTAAGTTGTTTTTCTAACTCTGCAATCACCTCCACTGCTTTAGTTGCTTCTTCTTGTAGGGAAATAACGCGGTACTTTTCTTTAAAACTTGCTAGCTCTGCTTCTGCTTGTCGAACAATTAGTTCTGTATTTGGCAGTTGTCGTTCTATAAAATTACGGGCAGCCGCAGTTTCGGCTCTGAGCGAAAACAAGTTTTGCTCTAAATAGATATCCATTAAGGTATTAACAACCTGTGCAGCCCTTTCTGGATCTGAATCTTTATAAGATATTTTTAGAATATCTGTTTTACTAATAGCATTGACTGTCAATTTTTTCAGAAAATATTTTGGTTTTAAAGGTAATCCTTTACTATTACTCAGCTTAAGTTTCTTGATGGTCTTTTGTATAACTGGAAGAGAACGTAATACTTCTGCTTCTGTATCAAGAGGATTAGTTGCATTATCCTTAGATACTGGTTCTAATTTGCCAATTTCGGTTCCTAATCCTGTTAATGTCGAAGTAGGATTTATTCTATGAAAGCGTAACTTGCCTTCTGCTATATAAAAAGGCTTCTGTAAAAAATTTGACGCAATAAGTGAAATTAAAAAAACAGGGAGAAAGATATTTAATGCAGGGACAAAACGACGTCTTAAAACTTGCCAGTATTTGTCAAAGCTTGAAGAATTTTCTTGTGGTTCCATAATAAAAAAATGTTGATTTAGATTTAAGATAAATGTTGTATAGTTACAGTAGAATTAAGGCATGGCTGGTCATGAATCAAATTGACTCTATATTATCAAATGAATTTTCTAATTAATCTATGAATAGATGACGTTGATATTGTTCGGTATTATGGTGAATTGCTTTAATTCCATTAATAACTCTCTCTAAATCTTTATATGTAAGATTTGAACCAGAAGGCAAACAAAGACCGCGTGCAAATAAATCTTCAGCTACTGCACCTCCAACACTTTCGCACTCAGCAAAGACAGGCTGGAGGTGCAAAGGCTTCCAAACAGGACGAGATTCAATTTGTTGTTCGGCAAGTGCTAGACGGATTTTCTCTCGGTCTGCACCAAAAGCTTGGGGATCTATTGTCAAACAGGTTAACCAGCGAGTAGCGCGTCCATAGCTAGTTTCTGGCATAAATTCTATACCTGGCAGATTTTTCAAAGCAGAAGCGTAAATCTCAAAATTGTGTCGTCTTGCTGCAACTCGTTCACTCAAAACATACAATTGACCACGACCAATAGCAGCCAAGACGTTGCTGAGACGATAATTGTAGCCAATTTCTGAGTGTTGATAGTGAGGAGATGGATCGCGTGCTTGGGTTGCCAAGAAACGGGCTTTTTTTACCAATTGTGGATCTTCGGAAACTAACATCCCACCCCCAGAACTAGTAATAATTTTATTACCATTAAAAGAGTAAATACCAATGCGCCCAAAAGTTCCAGGAGCATGACCTTTGTAGGTGGCACCTAAAGCTTCCGCAGCGTCTTCAATTAAGGGAATATCATACTGATTACAAGCTTTTAGAATTGGCTCAATATCTGCACTTTGACCATACAAATGTACAAGTACCACCGCTTTAGGTAATTTGCCAAGATGGGCGCGTTTTTCCAATGCTTCCTCTAACAATTCGGGATTCATGTTCCAGGAAGTGCGATCGCTATCAATAAATACTGGTCTTGCCCCTAAGTAGGTAATTGGATTAGCGGTAGCTATAAAGGTCAGGGTAGAGCAAAAAACCTCATCTCCTGATTCAACTCCAACTAATTGGAAAGCTAAATGCAAAGCCGCTGTACCAGAACTGACAGCCGCCCCATAGCCGGCTCCAGTGACTTGACAAAATTCTTGCTCGAAAGCATCTACGTGTGGGCCAACTGGTGCAATCCAGTTGGTATCAAAAGCTTCTTTGACAAATTCTAACTCGCGATCGCCCATATGCGGAGTTGAAAGAAGGATTGGTTTATTCATAATTTTTTATTTTTTACCTACGAACAGTGACAAGGCGATCACATTTTGCACTCATTGTATTAGTTTGAACCTTCAGCCATTGCTCGTTAGAATTTTCCCCATTTGCCCAAGCGATCAAGGCTGCTGGAATATTTGCTCCTGCTACATGAGAAAATGGATATCCACCACCAAAACGTGGGTTCATTTCCAACACACACGCACTTTTTTGTCCCACAATTACATCACAGTCTAGGTTGCCAATATGTCCTATGTTTTTGCCTATTTTTTCACCTAGCTGTCTAAGACCTTCATTATCAACAGTTAATGCTCGATCTGTTTCTCCGGCTCGCATACCTAACTTGTGTTTAACAAAAGTAGTGATGTAATTTCCATCTAAATTATTAATAATATCTAAACCATATTCTTGTCCCAATATCTTTTCTTGAATCAGAATATACTCATCAGAATTTGTAGAGCTTATATCTGCCAAAAATGATTTACCTATCGTTTTTTTTACACGACGATATGCAAATTCCAATTCTTCATCATCTTCAGGATATTCAATCCCAATCGATGCACTTCCCCATCGAGGTTTAACGACTAAAGGAAAAGATATTTCTTGATGCTTTATGGCTTCTCTCACCTCTTTAATAGAAAGATAAGTTTTGGGAACAGAAATACCCAAATCAGTTAAAAATTTAAAAGTAGCTAATTTGTCAAAACAAATATCAATTACTTCTGAAGACGAAATTACTGGGATAGTCCCTATCTTGAGAAAGCGATCGCGTTGTTTTGCTAACAGGGGTAATTCTAAATCATTGAGTGGTATCAACAAACGAACTTGATGTTGTTCACAGATATAAAGTAGTTTGTCAAAGTAGTCATCGTGATTTACAGGTGGCAACAAAAAACTTTTATCTGCTTCCTGTAATGCTGGAGCCTCTAGGCTAGCATCCCCAACAAACACTAGACCTCGATTTTCTAAAGCTTCTTGAAAGAACTTTACAAGGTAATTTCGTCTTCCCACACAAGTCAACATGACATTCATAAATATCAACCCTCTGTAGCTGATGGTATTTCTGTAAAACTTAGGTATTAGATGAGGTCAATACCTCTTTTGAGGGATCATATAAGCTAACGATGTATTTTCGCTTGCCAGAATTCAAAACTGGAATTTCGTCAACGTAATCAATCTCAATTTGAGCATCACCTCCTAATATCTGCTTTAGTTTCTCAATAACAGATTCTTCTTCTGAGAATGTTTCGTTAACGCAAAGACGGAGGCGGTAGTGAGTTTTATCCTCCTGAATAAACTGAAACTGCTTCAACATACCTAACCTACTCAATGCCTCAAACATGTCATCAAAAATAAAGGAAACAAGCCGTCGTCCCGCAGTGTCATACACCGAATCAAGGCGACGGCCTTCCAAGGAATTAAGAATAGGAGTGGCAAATTTAGAGCAGTCATTGGGAACTATCGAGCCTATGTCACCAGTGTCATAGCGGATCATCGGCAGCGCATAGTTATAAAGATCGGTAACGACAATACGTCCTGGTGTACCTGGAGATATTGGTTCATCACGATCCAAAGCGAGGATTTCAAAGAAATAGTTAGCAGTGTTTAGATGGAATCGACCACAGGTAGGGCATTCGTAAGCAAGTACACCACATTCTTGGTTGGAGTACCTTGATAAAATCTGACAATCTAAAGCCTTGCGGATGGTATCCCGCATATTTGGGTAAAGTGGTTCTGCAAGACACAGAACTCCCTTCACTCCAAAATCTTCAGGGCTATTTCCTTGGGAGATTATATGACGAGCAAGGTCATAAATAACGGAGGAGTATCCAATGAGTATCTCAACGCGCTTGTCTTTGAGAAGTGTTAAGCGTTGTTGCTCGAAAGAGGTAACATCTTGGATGCGAACATCGAATTCAACTTCGTTTTGCATGAAGAGTTTGACCGAGCTTTTTCTGGAGTTAAACTCTATGGTTCGGAAAAAGGCGTGTCGGATGCCAATACTATAACCAACAAGAGAATTAAAGTAGATCAGTTCTGCCAAAACTCGTTGACGCTTACTTGAATTCTGAACGACTCGAAAAGGAGTTCCTGTCGAACCACTAGTCTCCATTACCTTCAGTTTTTTGCCCTTGAAGACTGTTGACTCAAACCGTTCAAATGATTCCCTAATAATATTCTTATCGACTACGGGAAAGTCTTCAAGCTGACCAGAAGCATCATAGTTTTTATAAAAATCTGTTGTCTGAACTGCATGGGTTAAGAGTGATTTTAGCTGCTGGGCTTGATGTTCACCTAGAAGAGATACATCTGCTGTCACCTGTTGAATATTGCAAAGGTGGGTGTAGATGGGTGCACCCTGCATATAATCTAGTCCCCAAAACAAAGCTTTGCGTGCACTTGTAGTGATCATACAGTCCTTATTTTCTGATTGTTTTAGTGCTTTAGCTCCAAATCTATAGGCTGTCCTAACTGCTGTTGACGGCACTTAGCAAAATCACCTTCTAGATTTGTATCAATATCAATATCGCTACGAACAATTACTTTCCAAACAGTCATGAACAAGATGTAAATATCTAATGCTAAGGACTGCTTCTCAACATACTGGACATCAAGTTCCAGCCGGTCTTCCCACAGCAATCTATTGCGTCCATTAATTTGGGCTAATCCAGTGATTCCGGGAAGAACTGAATGGCGCTGACGCTCTCGTGCCGAATAGTATGGTAAATAGTGAACTAGTAAGGGGCGAGGCCCTACAAAAGACATATCTCCTGTAAACACATTCCAAAGCTGTGGAAGTTCATCGAGGCTAGTTTTGCGCAAAAACTTGCCTAAATTTGTGAGCCTTTCAGCATCAGGTAATAACTCACCATTAGTCCCACGCGCGTTTGTCATTGTGCGGAATTTATAGCAGGTGAAAAGGCGAGTATCTTTACCGGGACGTTGTTGCGTAAAGAGAATTGGGCGACCCATACGAAGATAAATAGCGATCGCAACGCTCAATAGCACAGGAGAAAGAACAATTAATGCGATCGCTGCTGTGACTTTATCTAATACAGACTTGATGAGTCTACTATTCTTTGTTAAACGACGATGGACTGGGAAATTTATAGTATTCATAAATACACCCTTCGCTCCAAGAATCGAAATAAATAGGAAAGAAGATATGCTATACAGGATGAAGTGAAAAGCAAGTATATGCAGATATACACACTGGTTGTTTCAGGGCAAACACAAGTAAAAAATGAAACACTCGCTGGATAAGGATATTGATGAAAAAACAGCCTAAACTATGAAACTTCCAAACCCTTGCTATTAAGGGATTCTTGTATTTTAGATGCGTTTGCCATGCTGGTTGCTTTTTATAAGTTCAAAATTGCCGGAATAGTTTTCGTTGCAATTACTAATCTTGACTAATCATTTTAATGAATAGAAAGTAAGATATAAATTGCTTTATTTTATTTGCGGCGATTACCATTACTAATTAAGTAAGTGGGTTTGATTTTTTAAGCAACTTAAACCAAAAGCTGAATTGGTATTAGTAGTTTTTAGTTGTTAACAATTACAATTAATATAACTGAAATTAGAAAATAAGTGTTGCCAGTTTGGCACTATTCTTAGTTATAGCCAATTTAATTGGCTGGCACGATCTTATCCTAATTATTCTAAACTCAATTGATTTAAGAATCAATTAAGTTTAGTCAAAGATTTTTTAACCTGCTTTACCTACCACAGAATATGGGGTTGCTAAATTTTCTACAAAATTTGCATATTGCTGGTAGATTGTATTTCCATCCATATTATTCTTGGCATATTCCAAACCTACAGTTCCCATTTCATGTAATAACTTGCGGTTTGTATTCGATTGCAGTAATGCATCTGCTAATGATTTGGGATTTCCTGCCTCATACTGCAAGCCAAACTTATATTCTTTTAATATTTTCTGGAAATTACCTTTGATTGAAGAAATAACTGGAATACCCAGAGAAAGATAATCGAAAACTTTATTTGGAAAATTAGATGGCCAATCTGATGTAAATGGAACCAAACCTACATCAGAATGCCGCAAAATAGGTAGAGCAACTTCAAAGTTTAAACGCCCTTTAAAGTTAACATTTTTTACACCTAGAGTCTCGGCTAGCTGCTTAACTTTATCGTAGGTAGTCCCATCTCCAATCAGAGTAAACTTAATTGGCTGGTCAGCACAAATTTCTGCTGCTTTAATCACGGTTTCCAAGTCATAAAAATGACTAAAGTTCCCGATATATGAGACAGTTAAAGGCATTTCAAAGTTCTTTGGTTTCACCTCTGATATTTGTATAAAATTACTGTCAAACCCTAAAGGCAATACTAGAGAACCCGCCTGACCCTGGCACTTTCTAAAGTCAAGTAGATAATCTAAATATTCTGGAGAAACTGCGACTAGTCCCTCGGCAATATCAGCTGCCATTTTCAGATTTTGTTTTAAAGAATGAAGTAGAGTATCGCTTAAAAAATTCCTGATTGAGTGAGGGAATACAGATGTAATTGCCTTTGGCCAAGCATCTTGCATATCCACTATTCCTACAGCATGGGTTGCGGCACAGAATTCCATAGCAACACGAGATGATTCAATAGGAGGAATACTTGCTATAACTACATCAACTGGTTCTGATGCGTGCAGAGATTTTAAAGCCTGAGAAACTCCACTGGCATAGATACGATGGCTAATAATACGTTGCAGAGAAACGTTTTTATAATAAGGGGGCACATGAACAAAAATTACTTTTAAACATTGTCTGTCATCAGTTGTTATTTGGCTCCTATATTGTTTAGTACTGTGATCAAAATCAGCAACAATCCAACTTAATCTATGTCCTCTAATAATGAGTTCATCAACTAGCATAGTGTATCGATGGCGTCGCTTACTTTCCCAAGGTAGTGAATCAAATGGATTAACAATGACAATATGCATTTTTATCTCCTAAAGGTAATTTTTTGGGTTTTTCAAGAATTTATCCAAAATTCTATTGAGCAGCATCTCAACACTTATTTCTCATTAAATGTTTTCGTTGATGATACTTTTATACTCTTTTAGTAACTGCATACTAATGTGTGACCAAGAGTATTTTTTCTCAACTAAATTTCTTGCGGTCTGTCCACGGACTGAAATTTCTGATCGGGCAGCTAGAACGCTAGAAATACCTTCAGCAATAGCTGCTGGGTTTGGTTCAACCTTCCATCCAGCACCAGCGGCCTCCACCTCTTTTGCCATATTTGTCCCAGGCGTAAGGAGGCAAGGTAAGCCATAAGAAAGAGCCTCCAAAACTGCAATTGGATGTCCTTCAAAGCGGGAGGTGTGTATAAACAAATCTGTACTGCGGAAAACTTCTTGTTTTTTCTCCTGCCAAACTGGATCTTTCAGGTGGATAAGATCCTGAATTTGATAATTCTTGCTCATCTCCTGAAGTTTGATCTTACTTCCCCCAATATCAGAACCATATAAGAATATTTGAACTTTAGATACTCTCAATTGTTCTTGAATCATTGCACAAGCTTCTAACAATCGGTCTAATCCTTTATGGTGGATGTCGAGGCGGCCCAAAAAGACAAATTTTAATTCAGTTTTGCTACCAGGTTTAGCTAATAATTTATGGGGTGGTAAATCTACTCCATTACCAACTACAAATACTGGACGATTCCAGATTTTTCTGACATCAAATGCTTCTTCATCGGTTAAACAGTGTAGCGCTGCTGCATTTTGTACCATCCAATTAAAAAATAAAAGGTTACCTACCTTTTTCTTCAGATACTTCTGCTGTTGTGCTCCCTGCGTCATCCCACCGTGAGGCGTAATTACATAAGGGATTTTTCTTTTCACAGCCTCATAGGCCAGTAGAGTATGCTCCCAGATATAGGTACTATGGAAAACAATCAGATCCGGCTTATTCAAAGGTTGAGGCATTGATGCGATCGCAGGGTAACGCGGCAGATGCCGGATAGAATTAACTGGATAGAGTTCAGGCTTTTCGTAATACCCGTGTGTAGAAGTAGTTAAAAGCCCAGTTTGTATACCTAGATTTAGAAGGCTATTAATAGATGGAGGTATAGCAAATGCTAATCCTGAAATCTGATTGTGAGTAATAGGTGCAATGTGTAGGATAACAGTTGACTGCATTTGTCGTTTCTCAACGAGAAGACTCATCAGTTACTCCTTTGATAATTGGTAGATATGGACATCTCCTGCTTGAATCAACCCACTCAGCTTTCCATCTTCAAAAACCATCCCTGATGGTCGTCCTGGGAATACTGGTTGTGCCAAACCTCTTGCTTTAGTAGGAATCATAATGGAAGCATTTATACTTTCTTTTGGAGAAGTATTGAGTACCACAACATAAACTAAGTTTCCGTATACCCACTCTCCTACGTACAAATCATCAACTTTGGTATCAAGCTGAGTTAATTTTCCTTCTAGGAATACTGGACTGAGTTGTTTGATTTCGGGTACTAACGACTTCATTCCATTCCATAAATCAGTATTTTGCGATAAGTCCCATGAATTTTCTCCAATAAAAAAAGAGTAATAAATAATGCCTTTGACACCAGTGACTATTGCTCCATAAGTCATGTTGTATATTTCTTTAAAGGTAGGAGGACGTGAATTTTCCCAACTAAAAGTTTGTAGATTTGCAATAATGGAACGATTGTGTGGCGTACCATCTTCATTTTTAGTGGCATTCAACATATTGTAATAATTGCGACGTAATGGTTTTTTATCATTGGGATTGTTAGATATCGGATAAGATTGAAAACCAACGACATCCACAGAGCCAATAAAATCTATAATCCTATCAGAAAAACCACTAATATATGTAATATGATTTGTATCCAATGCCTTGATTTTATTGTGCAATTTTTGTATTTTTTGAGGAGTATAAGCATTGGACGGAGCATCTACATCATCTGCAAGATACCATCCTAACAGTGCAGGTTTGTGCTTATATTTATTAACAATATCTAAAAATTTTTGATTATTAATCTTTGGATGAACATAATGTGGGAGAACATAAAGTTGCAACCGTTCGGCTTCATCCAGAACTATTAGTTCATCATCATAATCGTCAGTGATGTCAGCATGAATAACATTGAATCCAGCGGCAGCAATATTTTCTAAATCGGTTAAGCGCTTTATCTTATTAGCAGAATACCAATCATGATAGAAGCCTAATGGAAAAAATGGTTGATCATTAACCATTAGTGTAGCATCGCTTCGTGTATAAATATGAGAAATATTGCTCCTTGTGTTTATCAAGCTATTTGATGCTATTTCTGGTCTACTATTATCTGCAATAACTTCAGCTAAAAACCTATTGTCCATATAATTAGCTAGCTTGTAAGTAAGTGTAATCAATATGCTTAAAAATAATGCGATTACTATTATATTTTTCCAGCTTATCTTCATGCTTGCTCTTTTTGAAATATTAAAAAGTTCTAATTTATATATGCTTTAGAGATGGATGCAATTAATCAGAGATAAATTGCTAACTGTAAAGAATGTAAATGTTATAAGTAATTTCTGAATACTATATAATTTTCATATTTTTCAATTTGTTAGTTTCAGAATTACGCAGAGCGATGGCTACAGAACACAGATACAATCCTAGAAAGTGACCAAAAGCAGGAACTGGATAAAATGTTTCTTGCGTTGACGAAGAAAGTAACAGCCCAATTGTCGACCAAAAAATTGCTTTTTCTGCAATTTCATATTTGTATAATAAGTAGAGTATTTTATAAAACAAAAAACAAAATATGAATAAACCTAAAATGCCATTTTCTATAATTACATGGAGAGGTAACATATGAGCGCTCTCTCCCGATCCCCAATAATCCCATGCTGCTCCAAAGCCTATTCCAGTTATCGATAACATAGGCTCTTTGCTCAAAAAGTTAAGGCGTTCTTGCCAAATTTCGTCTCTTCCGCTTAAGTTATCTGCATTGCTAGCATCTAATATTGTTGATTGGCGTTCCAAAACTGAGCTTTCAGTAGCGTTCAAACCCACCAAACTTATATTTGGTGAACTAAGAACAAAACCAAAACTTATAAATATTACTGCTGTTATCGTAATTAAAATGCCAGTATAAGCTGGTTTTTTCAGCATATATATTGTTGCAAATATTAAAATTGTAAAAAAACCAGCACGTGATTCACTGAAAAAACAGCATATTAGTGATAATAATAGTAAACAAAAGTTCAATATTACTTGTTTACCTTGCGCTAAATGTATTCTTAAAGTTACTAACATGACTACCTGAACTGCTACATAAGCATGGTTATAACCTATAGTTCCCCAACCTTTTCCTCCTGCCTTTTCTGCCAATACATAGTAATACCACGGGCCAGACCCATCGAGACTTTGAGGTAAATGTGCAATCAAAAGCCCCATAGGAAAAATCCCAGAAAAGGTAAGTAAAATTGACAAACAAACAAATATCAAAATAAAGGTAGTAATTTGCTTTAAAAGCTTAATTCTTTCTGTTGTTAAAGGAATCTTGGATGTTGCCCAAAATATACACACAAATTGCACTAGACGATATATTTGATAAATACCTAATTTTATTCCAAATGCATCACCATCTACTAAATTACTAAGATACCCAAGATGTGACCAAATACTCAACACCAAAATTACAATTAAAATCTTAATTAGCTGCTGATTACTGCTTGAAGCAAGGAGATTTTTCTGATTAATATTTAGTAAAAATGTTAATACTATTAACAGTACGCCCAAATCGGAGAAGTTTGGCCAAGTTGCCCAAGGGCCAATTGGTAATATGGGAATTGTAAAGCCTTGGGATATTAAGTAAAAACATAAAGCAAAAAATAACCACCTAGTTTTTTTGATCTGCCACTGGAAAATATCAGAATTCTTTTCCCCTTGGGGATAATTTATGTAATTCTGGTTTGCTTTTTTGATTTTTTTTAACATATTTTTCTTGTATTTGTTAACACGATAAAATTGAAAAAGTTATATCAGATAACCATATTTTTGAGGCAGCTTTAAATAAAAATTCTCTAATTCTCGACCATTTTTTTGAATGTTAAATTGGCTTTGCTCAACCAAACTGAAGGCTTCCGTATGCATAATTTTTAACTTTGCCTGTCTGGCAGCAAGAATTACTTCAGCCCAGTTAACAGATGGTTGCGATAGAGAAATTCGATGCATCAAAGGCTTAATCAAATCTGCTTCCTTCGGGACAATATCCGATAAAACACATGGTACTCCTGCCGCTTGTGCCTCAATTAACACTAGTCCCAATCCTTCATAAAGGGATGGAAAGAGAAATAAATCCATAGCGCCTAGCATGAGTCGAGGTACATCAGTACGAACGCCTGTGAAAATGACACGGTTTGCTAAACCTATCTGAATAACTTTTCGCTCAATTTCTGGTCTTAGAGAGCCATCGCCTACTAATAAAAGGTGCATTTTTGGTTCTCGCTTGGCAATCTCTGCGAAAATCTCTAAAAGAAATTGATGATTTTTTTGTTGCTCAAATCTGCCAATATGACCAATTACGAGGGCATCTATCGGTATACCAAGTTCAGTACGCACAGTAACTGGATCAACAAGAGCCTGGAATGGTTTTAAGTCAACTCCACAGTAAAGAGTTCGCCAACGTGGATCAGTTTGCCAAGCAAGACCGAATAAGTCTGCGGCTGCAATGCTACTAGCTGCGAGTCCTGTTGTTGCGTAGCGGGCAATCCACCGTTTCATTAAATCTATATAAAACCGCTTTTTCCATCCTGCTTTAGCCTGAATTGAGGAGGTATCAAGGTGGCTATGGGCAATGCGAACAGATACACCAGCTTGTTGTGCTAGACGAAGGACATACCCACTAAAGTGATGAACATGACTGTGAACAATGTCATAGGGGCCATAATCACGTAATATACGCTTGAAATTATGAGCGTATAACCAGGGTCGTGATGGATGAGGACAGGAAATTACTTTGCTACCAAGGGCGCAAATTTCTTGATCGTAAGCGCAGGGTTGGGTTGTGTGAACTAAGAAGTCCATCTGGAAGCGATCGCGATCTATGTGCCGTAAAATATGCATCAGCCAAGTTTCAATTCCACCTCGATTCATCTCACCAACGACATGAAGGATTCGCACTGAAGGTTGAACCATTTCTTGATCCTGCTTATATGCTTTGCTTATGTCTGCGGAAAATTTGTAAAGCATGAAAAATTACTCCCAAGGTTAAAATTATGCGAACTATTTCCGCTATCATCATTACGATCGCTGCTCCTACTAGTCCATTTGTAGGGATCAACCAAAAAGAAGCGATCGCACAGATACTAGTGACTATCACAAATAAAGGGATTTGAACGCGGAAGTATCTAGCAGCTGTCATTCCCTCTCCTAGAAAGGAGGATATATATCCAATCCCAGCAGTAACCATGAGCCAGATCAAAATGTCTGCATATTTGGCATACTCTGGTTGGTAGACAATGCTCAGGATTTCCTGACCAGCAACATAAGCCACTAAGATGCTCGCCAAACCCAACAGGCAGCCAATCCCTACCAACTGGAGAAGAAGTTTTTGGTATTTGGTAACATTCCCCGCAGCGTAGTATTTTGCCAGCCTAGGACGAGCCGCACCGCCTAATGCACTGACTACCATGTTTCCTGCCACTATCAGGTAGGCAAGGGCAGCAAATACGCCCAGTTCTCTTGTGCCCAAATATTTCTCCAGAAAATAACGGGGAATATTAGCATTCAAGGAAATCAACATCATCACTAGACCTAGAGGTAAAGCCAGCCATATTAAATTTCTGACTGTTTTTAACTGCCAACGAGGTCTTAATGTCATTCCTTTCAGGGAATCTGCTATTTCACCCTCTGATGTACATTTATTAATTAGCCATTGACAACTAGGGATATCCCAAATAAAGAGAACAAAAGCCCAGGCAATTACTAATCCCACTACTCCCCACAGAACACTACCTGATATGTAAATGCCCATACTAAGCATTAGCAAGGATAGAAGACCTTTCATCATTACGGATAAGGCCATGCGATCCATTTGTTCGTGTTGCTGGAGTAGCCCATAAAAAACATCACTGATTGATTCTATTGCCTTACCTAAGCCAATCAGGATTATGACTAGCGCTGTCTCACCTCGATATCCTGTAGCCAAAGTAATTCCTACAATTGTGGGCAATGCTAACCCTGTCATCATCAGTCTTAAACCCAAGTAGTCGCTGAAAAGATAATGATTTCTAGCATCTGTTGATTGGATATTTCGTAGTTGTAGGTTGGTTAACATCACTATCGGTGCTGTTACTGCCAGTCCCAAGGTAAACTGCCCCACCATTGCTGGACTACCAAGTTTAGCCAAAACCACTAACATTCCCCATTGGCAACCTGAATAAACTAAATTACCAACAAAAGTCCAATAAAAATTATGACGTAGGGCTATGGGCTTATTTTGTTGCATTGGCTTTAGTCATGATTTGAATTTGCTTTTGGTGCTCCATACCAAACACAAAAATTATTTGACAACCATCTACATAGGCCATCCATTTACTTAATAAAGAAAAGTATTTTCTTTCTAGTAAATCCCGCCGATTTGATTTCTGCATTTTATTGTGATTAGGCTCATGAATTCTATTCATGTGTTTATCCAGTTTAAGTTAATGAATAGCAGGCACAGTAATTCTAAAATTATGCCCCTTTTGTTTTTAACTTAGACATCACAGTTAATTGTGCAGTTGACATGTTGGCATATTTGATGGGACTTTCCAAAGATTTATGTTTGTAACCTGGCACCACTTGCAAGAGTAATAGCATAAGTAAATCAGTATCATTTTTTGATGCCGCTCTTAACAAGGCTTCTACAGTATTATGCAAATTAGTGGGAATGATTTGGCTTGCATTTTTGACAAGAAATAATTTTTCATGCTCGGTATTTTCATAATTTTCCCCCTCAATAAATAGCTCTTCAAACAGTTTTTCTCCAGGGCGTAATCCTGTAAATACAATATCTATGTCTTTATTGATTTCATAACCAGAAAGACGAATTAATTCCTTCGCCAAGTCAACAATTTTCACGGGTTCGCCCATATTTAGCATCAATACTTGACCACCACGATTCAATACCGCAGCCTGTAAAACAAGTTGCACTGCTTCCGGGATGGTCATGAAATAACGACAGATATCGGGATGGGTAACGGTTACTGGCCCACCTGAAGCAATTTGTTTTTTGAAAGTGGGAACTACACTACCGCGACTACCCAAAACATTACCAAAACGTACAACAACATAGGGTTTACCGCTTTCTCTTGCAGCTTGCAGCACTAACATTTCAGCAACTCTCTTACTAGCACCTATGACATTAGTGGGATTAACAGCTTTATCTGTGGAAATCATCACAAAATTTTGAACATTGTATTGCAGCGCCATGTCCAATAAGTTTTTTGTTCCAAGCACATTGTTAGTGATTGCTTCTGGTGAATTTAATTCCATCAAAGGGACGTGCTTATGAGCAGCCGCATGAAAAATCACATTAGGTTGAAATTGTTCAAAAGCTTGTTTTAGGCGATCGCTATAACGAATATCGCCAATGAAGGTACAAATACGAGGGCTGTATCGCTGTGCTTTACGATCATTTTTGAGTATTTGGATCAGTTGTTCTAATTCTTGTTGGATATTAAATACAGAATTCTCCCCGTGTCCCATAAGTATTATTTCCGCAGGATGACACTTGAGAATTTGACGGCAAAGTTCACTACCAATTGATCCTCCTGCACCTGTAATCAGTACTATCTTACCTTTGATAAATTTATGCACTTGCTCAATATCAGTTTGTATGGGTTCTCGCCTGAGCAAATCCTCAATTCTGATATCTCGAATGCTATCTACCCGCACACGATCATTGAGGATTTCGTATATTCCAGGTAAAGTACTAGTTTGTGTTCCAGTTGCTTTGCAAATATCTACGATTTCTCGAATGACATGACCAGCAACCGTAGGCATAGCAATGATAATTTTGTGGATTTGGAGAGATTTTAAAGTATCAGGAATTTGGTAGCGATCGCCTACTACTGGGATACCACGAATTTGTACATTTAATTTCCGTGGATCGTCGTCAATGAAGGCAACAGCATGAAAGCCTAGTTTGGGGTTGCTTTGCATGTCTTGCACAAGGGAAACTCCGGCACTACCAGCGCCAATAATCAATACCCGTTCCCGTGGATTAAATACTCCTTGACGTTGGATAAATCTTTCCACAACTCGAAAACTGAAACGTAGCATTCCTATGAAAATACACGACAATAATCCATCAATTAATGGCAGCGATCCCGGTAGTGTATCTATTACAAAAGGCAATATGTGATAAAGAACATTAAATGCCATGTTTTGGATGACTATGGCAGCTACCATCAACATAGCTATATATGTCAGTTCCTCAACACTGGCATAGCGCCAGTAGCGCCTATAAAAACCGAAACTCCAAAATACAATTAGTTTAACTACTAAAAATAGTAGAGTTGCAATTCCTAGTTGTGATATGTGTGCTTGAAGAGCGAGAGAACCGTCTAAACGGATAATCAGCGTTAATAAAGGAGTAATTGAAAAAATAATGATATCAAAAACTAACAAGTGCGTATTTTTTAGCTCAAGCAGCTTTTTCAATAAATTGTGAATAAATTTTTGAAAGATTCTAAGTAAGAGTTTCATATCTTCAAAGACCTCCTAAGCAAGCTACAGAATCATCTTTTTTATGCCTAAATATTCCTTTAGAGAATATTTAATCTCGTCAACCAACTTAAAAACGATGTTTGTATGCCTGGAACGTACTATTGAATAATCCTTTCTAATCCAAAGAATTCAAAGCGGTAAATTTCTTGGTCATTTATTAATTTATAAATGAAAAATAATTTAATTTCTAAATCAATTCTTAGCTTCTAATTTTTATCACTATATTACAGTTTCTTTGTCTATCAATGGACATAGTTAATAATCAAAGAAATACCCATGCAAACAATTTAGTTCAAGATATGTACAACCTTAATGCAACAGATATTCCAATGATTTGAAGGGACAGAGAGGATTTGCTCCTAGCTACGGGACTTAGCTGGATGCATGGCGCAACTCGGATATTTGCACTAGTTTGTATTTATGCTTGAGTTGTCTTAAGCAATTGTTTAATTGTTAGAGTTTACCTTGGTAATTCTAGACAAGTTATGTCCTGAAAAATCGGATATTTAAACTAATCACTTCTGGTATCGAGCACCACACAGTAGTTTTGATTGATTATTTGTTTTGCAAGTTATTGACAACATTATCTTCATGCAAAGGTGAATATCATATCTAAAAATGTATACCTAATAACACGACATCGATAATTGAGAAGAGTTCAAATTTGTGTAACCTAAAACTTAAAACTAGTAATAACTACTTTGTATATAAGTAAACGTAGCTATTGTTATTACTATATTGAACTATAAAATCTATACCAAATTTTAGTTGCATACGTCATGCCAAGTTGGCACAACTTTCATGGGAAACGCATTTAATTTTTTTTTTGAAAAAATGTAACTTATATGATATGAATGGAAAAAAAAGGGAAGTATTTTCAGGTTAGTATCAATGTAATAGATAAATAAACGGAACTATTATCAGGTTAGTATCAATGTAATAGATTTATGCAAAGAAGATTTGATTATTTACTCCATTAAGATAGATCAAGCTATGCCTAGGTTAGGTTACGCCTACGTGGGCACTGTTCGAGTCCATGTTTCAACAGTGGAACGGACACGAGAGAGATTTGTCATCGGTGGGCTAGATTTTGCCCTTAAGGATGAACCTCATCCACCAAAGCTTCGTAGAAAGGAAAAAGCGTAACTGAAAAGCTACAGCTTGTTCTGAACCACCGTCCGGAAGCTTACCTTGTGGTGAGATCCGGGCAATTCGCATTATCCCATCCATTTAAATCAAAAAAATTGATTCGATTATTTGATTTATACTTTTAAATTCGTCTAATTATCAAAAAAAGTTAAGTTGTATGTCCAGCCTGAGTTCAGACATGGTTCGTATCTATTTGCAAGAGATTGGTCGTTACCCAATGCTAACCGCAGACCAAGAAATTGCTTATGGCAGGCAGGTACAGCAAATCATGGCAATTGAGCAAAGAAAAAATGAACTCACCCAACAACTAGATCGAGAGCCAACAATGGTCGAATTAGCTGTTGATATTGACAAAAGTGAAACCGAAATAGCTCAAATACAAAAGCTTGGTCAACGAGCCAAACAGAAAATGGTAACAGCAAACCTGCGTCTGGTGGTTTCGATTGCCAAAAAGTATCAGAAGCGCAATCTCGAATTCTTGGATTTGCTGCAAGAAGGGGCCATAGGTTTACAAAGGGGTGTGGAGAAATTTGACCCCAATCGCGGCTATAAGCTTTCCACCTACGTATACTGGTGGATTACGCAGTCAATCACACGAGCGATCGCAGAGAAATCCCGTACTGTACGCTTGCCAATTCATATCACCGAACAACTCAACAAAATTAAGAAAGTACAGCGAGAACTATTTCAGACACTGGGTCGTCCAGCCAATGTTGTAGAAATTGCTGAAAGTTTAGACTTACAACCAAGCCAGATTAGGGATTTTCTCAGCAACTCTCGTCAGCCAATTTCTCTAGATGTAAAAGTCGGAGATAACCAAGACACAGAACTCAATGAACTTTTACCAGATGAGGGCATATCTCCAAACGAACATATCACCAAAGAACTTCTGCGCCAAGACATGAATAATTTGTTAGCATCACTTAAACCAACTCAGCGTGAAGTATTAGTTTTGCGCTTTGGATTGGAGAATGATCAAGAACTAACTTTGGCTCAGATTGGAGAGAAGTTGAATGTGAGTCGAGAACGAGTTCGCCAAATCCAACAGCAAGCAATCACTGTTCTACGTCGTCAAAAAACTGAAATTAAACAGTATTTATTTTCCTGAAAGATGCCTATTAACGAATATTGCCTAATTCACAGGTTGCAAAATTTTTCTCCCCACCAGACCAAGATGATTTGTCACCTTTAGCACCCAATTTCAATTACCCTACCGTATATGCTGTACTTGATCCTAAATCTTTTGTGAGCAAGCTTTTCAAGGCTTAACGGGAAAAGTCAAATTCTGTGGACAAATGCTTGATCGCAATCGGGTAACGGTTCAAACATGGTTACGACCATATTGCGATCAAGCAATGGAAGAGTTGTAAGAGAAAAAGCGATCGCTAGAAAGACCTAGAACAATACCAACTTAGGTACAACAGGTACTCGACAAGCAATTAAAAAACTCACAAGGGTTTGATAGTTACGGTGCAATCACAAACAGTTAGGAACAGTTTTGGACACTAGACTGTCTGGAAGGCACTATAGATAGAGGCTTCTACCCTTTCAAGCGCCATCGTGTAACACGTCAGATATCACAAATTTGTTACCAAGGCAATTGAGATAGTGGAATATCAACGTTTTCACTGCTAATGCACTGACTGCGGTATTGTTTGTGCTATCGAATGGAGCTATGAAATAATACCTAGGCAGTTTGGTTACTTCAGTATTGTATGCCGCTCCATGTGCTAATAATCACTCATACTAAACAGATTACTAATTGTGCGGCTCTCTACATATAAAGAAGTTACACTTGGTAATTATTTTTTATTAACTGTTTTAATTATTTTAAATATTTTAACTATTTGCTTAACTGTCTTAACTGTCCACTTAAATGTCTTAACTGTCTTAACTGTCCATTCAAATGTATTAACTGTCTTAACTATCGACTTAATTATTTGCTTAACTGTCTTAACTGTCCACTCGGATTGTTTTATCTGCTATTGCATTTTATTGATAAAGCTGACATTATTTGAAAGTATAGTTAAGCAATATTGGTTTTAAAAAGCTAGCTTACTTAATGAAGATAATGAAAAAAAATAATTTTTGACTTTAATAAATACATTCTAATTTACTATATTTATCTATCGCATTCATTAGATAGCTAGCTATTTACGCCTTGGCGAGTATTATAAATTATCTTATTTTGGAGATTAAAATCTCGTGAAAAACCAGGTATATAGCCAATCAGTCCTGACATTTGATGGTCAAGATGATTACATAGATTTTGGCAAAAACGATTTAGGTGGTGTTTTTGCTCAAGGAAGTTCAGCCTTTACGATTTCAGGATGGGTGAATCCTCATCAGCTAACAGATAAAGCCACTACATACGGGACGCGCAATGTTTTTTTTGCCCGTTCTTCAGATCGATATAGTGATAATTTTGAGTTTGGCATCAGTGAATCAGGAAACCTAGATATATACATTGATGAGAACGTTGCAAAGGTTATCAAAACTTTTGGTAATGGAGAATTAACTATCGGACAATGGCACTTCTTTGCCATTGTTTTTAATAAAGGTCAACTGACCATATATCTTGATGATCATGAGTATTTTGGCTATTTTACAGGTGACTCTTTAAACAAAGCAACTAGTTCTCTGACTCTGGGTGCAACTTTACACAACAACATATATTTCACAGGTCAATTAGCTAACCTTAGCGTCTGGAATTACCCTTGCCCCCCAGTGGAAATCCAAGGGCATCGCTATCAGCCTCTAGTCGGAAATGAACAAGGATTAGTAGCTTACTGGACATTAAACGAAGGACAAGGGGCAACTATAAAAGACCAGACTGAAAATGGTCATGATGGAAAATTGCGTGGCAATCCCAGTTGGGATTTAGCACAACTTCCATTTGGAATTACACAATCATCCAACGAAGAACAGACAGCCAGTAGTTCTGAGGAAGAAAAACCTGCGGAAACTGTGGTGCTAGAGGAAGAAAGCCAGTTGATTGCAGAGGTTGTCTCCGTTGAAGTAACTGCGATCGCCCAAGCCGACTTGCAGCAAAAGTCCGTTGAGGTTCCCCCAATTGTAGAAACTGGCATTCCAGCCCAGACAACGACTGTAAATTCCAAAGAAAAAAAAGGGACAAAGAAGCAAAGCGAGAAATCTGCCAATATTCAAACTCCCCAGCCAAAGGGGGAGAAAGCCGAAACAGCTAAGGAAAGTGAAGTTCCAGCCGATATCCAACAGCAGGAACAACCGCAAACATCAACTCAGGAGCGATCGCAAAAAACTATGAATACAAAAGCCAATCCCAAATATAAAATCCTTGCTATTGATGGTGGCGGTATTCGGGGCATTATCCCAGCACTGATATTAGCAGAAATTGAAAAGCGGACACAAAAGCCGATTTTTAGTTTGTTCGATTTAATTTCTGGCACTTCCAGCGGAGGAATTCTGGCACTCGGATTAACTAAACCCCGATTAGATTTATTAGATTTAGAAGCAACTGATACTTCGCCCACCGCTCAATATAGTGCTGAGGATCTGCTGCAAATATATCTTGAGTATGGGGCTGAGATATTTTACGAACCATTCTGGGAACAAGTACTCGGTCAGTTAGAGGATATATTCGTCCAACCAAAATATTCTTCTGAAGGCAGAGAAGAAATTATCAGGCAATATTTTGGTGATACTCCTCTAGAAAATAATCTCAAAGAAGTTTTCGTAACTAGCTACGATATCGAGCAGCGAATCCCGATATTCTTTACTAACAAACTAGAAAAACAACAGACAGAATCGAAAAAGTTTCGCAAGTTATGCGGAGGTTTTACGCTTACAGATGCGGCATTGGCAACTAGTGCAACTCCGACTTATTTTGCTCCCCATCGCGTTGCCAGTTCTCATAATACCAACGGCTTTTATACTTTAGTCGATGGCGGAGTAGTCGCTAATAACCCAGCTAATTTGGCTATTTTAGAAGCACAAATTAGCAAACAAGAAAACAAACAAGTCCTGAATACAGAGGATATCTTATTAGTATCCTTGGGTACTGGTTCATTGACGAGTGTCTACCCTTATGACGAAGTTAAAAAATGGGGACTATTGCAATGGGCAAAACCACTGTTAAATATTGTGCTTGACGGTGGGAGCGAAGTAGTAGCTGGAGAATTAGAACGGTTGTTTGAGGCTAAGAATAAAGGCAATAAAAACTCTTATTATCGATTCCAAACATTTTTAAAAAGTGAACTCGAAGCGATAGATAATGCCAAGCCAGAAAATGTGCGGCAGTTACAACTTTTAGGTAACACACTGATTCAAGAAAAAAGTCAAGAAATCGATGAGTTGTGTAGTATTTTAACAACCTAAATCTGAGGTTTTAGGAATAAGTATGTAAAACAACCAGGTATTGGAGTTATAGCTAAATGGGGTTTTTAAGTAAACCATCTTATCGGATCGTCGCTATTCCTGGGGAAGGGATTGGGCCAGAAGTTGTGGAAGCTTCCTTAAAAATTCTGCAACACGTCGCTAAAATTGAAGGATTTACCTTGCAGGTAGACTATGGCTGGCTTGGTACAACTGCCTTTGAGGAATTTGGTAGTTACTTCCCTCAAGCCACCGCCGAATTGTGCGATGGAGCCGATGGGATTGTATTTGGTGCAGTTACTAAAGGTGGACTGCTAGAACTCCGAAAGCATTTTGACTTTTTTTGCAATCTTCGCCCAATCCGTAGCGTTAAAAGTCTTCTGCATAAATCTAGCCTTCGACCAGAGAAAATTCAAGAACTTGATATTCTCATTGTTCGAGAACTGGTCAGTGGAATCTATTTTGGCCCGTCTGGACGCTCCTCAGACGAACAAGGAAATTATGGATACCATACAATGCGCTATTACGATGAAGAAATTCGTCGGATTGCTCGCAAGGCTTTAGAACAGTCGCAATGTCGGCGAGGATTACTCACCGTAGCCCACAAAGAAAACGCCTTACCTCATTTGCCTTGGACTCGTCTAGTTCAAGAAGAAGCTACACAGTTTCCCGGCGTTGTTGTCGAACCTATGCTGGTAGATAACTTAGCCATGCAAATGGTTCTGAATCCCCAACAGTTTGATGTAATTTTGGCGGCGAATCTGTTTGGAGATATTCTCAGCGATATTGGCGGTGCATTAGTTGGCTCCATTGGCTTATTAGGATCGGCGAGTCTTAACGGTAATGGATTTGGTTTGTACGAGGCCATTCATGGTACAGCCCCAGACATTGCAGGTTTAGGAATTGCTAATCCCCTCGGAACCTTGGAAGCCTGTATTTTAATGCTTCAGCAATGGGGGGAAGTGCAGGCTGCTCAACGGATTATTGCAGCGCAAGACCGAATTTTAGCTAAGGGATACCGAACAGCTGATTTGTTTACCCAAGGGGAGGAAATTTTAGTTAACACTGCAACCTTAGTTGGCCTTTTGCTTGAAGAACTTTCAGTGGTGCAACATTCTCAATTAGGAGTACTTCATGAGTCACACAAATAATGTTTTGCACCTTGGAGATGATATCAATACCGATGATATTATTCCTGCTAATCGGGCGACCAATGATCACCCCGATCGCTTAAAAAACTATGCTTTAGAACATGTTATTGGCGAAGGTGAACTGCTGAAATACGATGTGATTGAAGCAGGAGAAAATTTCGGGTGTGGTTCCAGTCGAGAAGTTGCCCCCATTGCCCTGCAAGCTGCGGGAATTAAAAAGATTCGGGCGCGATCGTTCGCCGAAATTTTTTATCGTAATAGCATCAATATTGGACTTTCCCTAGAAATTCTAGGGGAAAAACAGGAGAATCCTGTAGTTGATGCGATCGCAGCAGCAGGTGGGTTAATGTCTTTTAATCAGCTGCGTCGTCAGGGACAGATCACCATTCCTCGTAGCCTGACACCGCTACGCCCCATGACTTTAGTAGAAAAACTCTTAGCTAAAGCCTCTGGAAACTCCTACGTTCAGCCAGGAGAGGTGGTTTTTGCTCAAGTCGATTTAGCCTTATCCCATGATGCTGTTGCTGGCCCCGTAGCCAAGACATTTTATAAGCATTATGGAGAAGAGGCAAAGTTATGGGACTCCCAACGGGTGGTTTTGGTAGCCGATCACTTTATCCAAGTCAACGACATCCGTGCTGATGACAAAGCTCATATCATGTATGAACAGATGATTGAGTTTGCCAAAGTCCAAGGATGCCACCTGTTTGATGTGGTTTCCCCAGGCGAAGCAGCAGGCATCTGTCATGTTTTACTCCCAGAAAAAGGGTTTGTCCGGCCAGGAATGGTAATTGCCGGTACAGATTCCCATACCTGCACATACGGGGCATTAGGAGCCTTTTCCACGGGTGTAGGAACCACCGATATGGCTAATATTTATGCCACAGGAGATATGTGGATTCGTGTTCCTCCAACTCTAGTATTTGAGTTGTCTGGAACCTTGCCTGCTAAAATCAGTGCCAAAGATATTATCTTATTTATCCTGGGAAAAATCGGCTGTGCTGGTGCAACCAGTAAGGTAATGGAGTTTAGAGGCTCAATCCTCGCACAACTGCCATTTGATGAACGGTTAACTCTAGCCAATATGGCTGTGGAGTGTGGTGCAATATGTGGTTTGATTGTTCCTGACGAAGTAACCCGTGATTATCTAAAAAACCGAGTTTCAGAAGAATTTGTAGAGGTTATTGGCGATGCTGATGCTGAGTACGAAAAGGTTTATCAATTTGACCTCAGTGATTTAGAACCGCAAGTTGCACGTCCCCCAAAACCGGATCAAGTAGTTGCCATTAGTCAGTTAGAAGACATTCCGATTACCAAAGCTTTTATTGGCTCTTGTACTGGGGGTAAACTCTACGATCTAGCTCAAGCAGCCGAAGTTTTGAACGGTCGCCAACTGGCAGACGGTGTAAACTTGTTTATTGTACCGGCAACCGTTGAAATCCGAGAACAAGCTCAAGAGTTGGGCTATCTCGACATTTTTGAACAAGCAGGGGCGCAGATTCTCAAGACAGGTTGTGGGGCTTGTATAAATTCTGGGCTTGGGGTTTTGGCAAAAGAAGAAACAGGAATTTATGCAACCAATCGCAATTTTAAAGGACGCAGTGGCGATCCAACGGGCAAAAATTATTTAGCCTCACCAAGAACAGTGGCTATCTCTGCTGTAAATGGAAAAATTAGCGATCGCTTTGATTAAAGACTGAACTATCAGATCAGGGTCAATAGAGATAAAACTCAAAAAATATTAACCCAATCTAAGCGCGAATGACTCTTATTGAGCTTAGTCTAGGTTTTGAGATAGGTTTCTTTATTTACAAAGACTCCATTCTCGTACCCTTATTAATGTCTTAACCAAGAAAAAAAGGATTTTAGGTAATTACAATGGACGAAATCGTTAAAAAACTTGCTGGTCTGGGTCTTCCTGGCATAATTCTCGTGATTTTAACAGTCACATCAGCAGGTAGTAATGCTGCTATTGTTGCTGCCCTCACAGCCTTGGGAGGCCCCTTTGGTATTGTTGGAGGTATAGGATTGCTTGGTCTGATAACGGTTGTAGGGGATACTGTAGCGGGATATGGAATTGAAGCTGTTCTCAAGGCTATCTATACAGAACGTAGTAAAACTGAATCCGTGAGATTCCTCCTCAAAGAAATTAAAGATTTACCCATTTCAGAGGAGCTAAAACTCAAACTGAAAAATGAACTGAGTCCAGAAATCAATATTGATGTGGAAGAAGTTCAGCCGCCAAAAACAATTGAAATTGTCGAGGAATAATTTCACTATTAGATTCTTTGAAATTCCAGACACAATGGGATTAAATTAAGTGCGATCGCGCTTAATTCATCTCAACGAAAAAAATGGCCTCTGAGTCCGATTGCACCGGAGTAAACCCTCAAAGGCCATCATTCAAATTCATACATATAATGCCCCATCCCTGTAAGGATCTCTAAAATTCGGCAACAGATTCAAACCTATAAATTTAGATAAAATCTGACTTTTGTAATTACATCTAATTACAAAATAGTTGAAAAGTTTGTCAAAAGAAGAATTTGATTCACTTCTGAAAATTCTAAATCAGCATTCAGCAAATACTTAGCTTATGTTTAAACAATGTATTCATCAGTTATTTGAAGCCCAGGTTGCGCGAACTCCGCAGGCTGTAGCTGTGGAATCTGGACAGAACCAACTGACATACCAGGAATTAAATATTAAAGCTAACCAACTCGCTCATCATTTGCAAAAATTAGGGGTGGGAGCCGAGGTACTGGTCGGAATCTGCGTCGATCGCTCCCTAGAAATGATTGTAGCTTTGTTGGGAATTCTCAAAGCTGGAGGCGCATACGTACCGCTAGATCCCGCTTATCCAGCCGAACGATTGACCTACATGGTGCAAGATGCTCAAATCTCTGTTTTGGTAACACAAGAAAAATGGTCTAGTTTAATATCTGATTATTCAGGCCAAGTAATTTGTTTAGATACTCAACAGGATGAGATTGCTAACGAGAGCGAGTGCAATCTTTTTAACACAGTAAAACCAAATAATCTGGCTTATGTCATCTACACATCGGGATCAACCGGAAAACCCAAAGGGGTAATGATTGAACATCAATCATTGGTGAATTTTACCCAGATGGCGTTGGCTTTGCCCGCCGCAGGCATCGCTCAATACAAAATCTCCGCGAGCGATCGTATTCTTCAGTTCACCTCAATGAGTTTTGATGTATCCGCAGAAGAAATTTATCCGTGTCTTAGTTGTGGTGCAACTGTAGTGCTACGAACTGAAGAAATGGCAAGTTCTCTAGCCTCATTTGTACAGCAATCTCAAGATTGGCAAATAACTGTATGGGATTTACCCACAGCTTACTGGCATTTAATAGTAAATGAATTAGTCACTGGTCAAATAAAATTACCCCAATCATTACGCTTGGTGATTATTGGCGGGGAACGGGCGCTTCCAGAACAAGTTAGGATGTGGCTCAAGTTTGTAGGGAATTTCCCTGAGTTGATTAATTCCTACGGCCCCACTGAAATTACTGTTGCAGCTACAATTTGTACTTTATCAAATTTGAGTGCCACCGAACTAGAGGGGACAGAAATACCCATTGGCAAACCAATTGGGGATAACATTCAAGTCTATGTTTTGGATCAAAACCTTCAAATAGTCCCCACTGGAACAATAGGAGAAATATACATCGGGGGTGCTGGACTAGCACGAGGCTATTTGAACCGCCCAGAATTGACCGCAGAAAAATTTATTCAAAATCCTTTTAACAATTCCAAATTATATAAAACTGGAGATTTAGGACGCTATCTACCAGATGGCAACCTAGAATTTAAAGGACGGATTGACAATCAGGTAAAAATTAATGGCTTTCGCATTGAGTTAGAAGAAATTGAATCCGTTCTCAATCAACATCCCCAAATATCTCAAACCGCAGTCATTGTTCGTGAAGACACCCCTGGAAACAAACGTCTGGTAGCTTATGTTGTCCCCTACCAAAAGATGGAGATTAACTGCACAAATCTGCAAAGCTTCTTGAAAAACAAGCTACCTAGCTACATGGTGCCAACAATCTTTGTTGACCTAGACACTTTACCTCTCAACCCCAATGGGAAAATTGATCGTCAAGCACTTCCCGCCCCCAAACTTCAAGAAAACTTTGTCGCCCCTCGTAATGCCCAGGAAGAAACTCTTGCAAAAATCTGGTGTCAAGTTTTCGGCTTAGAACAGATTGGAGTCGATGACAATTTTTTCCAGTTAGGTGGTCATTCCCTAATCGCCACTCAAATTCTGTCTCGGATACGGGATGTTTTTCAAGTTGAGGTATCCTTTGGGCAACTCTTAGAAAACCCAACAATCAACCATTTAGTTCAGGTTATTGTCCAGCAACAGCAATTAAAACAGTCATCCCCCTTAGCTAAAATTCAGCCAATTTCACGCGAGGGTTACTTACCTGTTTCCTTTGCCCAAGAGCGGGTATATTTCATTGAGCAATTAGCTCCCTCCATGAGCGCTTACCAATTTCAAGAGAGTTTGCGTTTCAAAGGATATTTGAATATATCTATCCTTGAACAAAGTCTGAGCGAAATTTTGCGCCGTCATGAAATCTTCCGCACCACGTTTCCCGCGGTAGAAGGAAAGCTGGTACAATTAATCCACCCTCCTCAAGCAGTTGTTTTAACAGTTATCGACCTGCAAAACTTTCCTAAAGCCGAGCAGGAAGCTGAGGTGGAAAGATTAACTGACGAAGCGATTCAAAAGCCTTTTGATATTAGTCAATTACCCTTAATTCGTTGGAAATTATTAAAGTTAAGTGACCAAGAATATGTGTTGGTTCATGTTGAACATCACATGGTGCATGATGGTTGGTCATTCAATTTATTTTTGCGAGAATTATTAACACTATATCAAGCATTCTCTGAAGGTAAACCGTCACCTTTAGCTGAACCCTCACTACAGTTTGCAGATTTTGCCCATTGGCAGCGAGAGTGGGTATTAACAGAGCCAGCACAAGCCCAATTGGACTATTGGAAACAAAAATTATCTGGCATTCCGCCCTTATTAGAATTACCTGGCGCTCCGCGGCCAGCAGAACAAAGTTATCAAGGCGGAATGCTGCGGATGGAGCTTCCCCTAGATGTCTGTGAAGCCCTGAGAAACATGGGTCGCCAAGAAGGCGTAACCTTATTTATGAGTATGTTTGCGGTTTTCGTAACCATGCTCTACCGCTACACAGGACAAGAAGACCTTTGTGTGGGTTCTGGGGTAGCTAATCGTCGTTGGCGGGAGACAGAAGGGTTAATTGGCATGATTGTCAACAACATCGTCCTACGCACAGATGTTTCTGGTAATCCCACCTTTCGAGAACTTCTGGCTCAAGTACGTCAAGTAACCCTAGAGGGTTATAGCAACGAAGATTTACCTTTTGACAAGGTAGTAGAAGCTCTTAAACCAGAGAGGAATCTGAGCTATAATCCGCTATTCCAGGTGATGTTCAGCTTTCATGATGCTCTTTTACCTGATTTGAATCTACCTGGATTGACCATTAAACAGCATGAGGCACTCAACAATAAATCAGCCAAATTCGATCTTGATGTTGTGGTTATGCCACGTTCTGAACAACGGGTAGGGCGCAATTCCAAAGACGAAGCCAAAGGAATAGAAACAGAAGGTATAACTCTTGTTTGGGAATATAACAGTGACCTATTTGATGCCGCCACCATTGAGCGCATGATGGGTCAATATCAAACATTGGTAGAAGGGATTGTGGCTAACCCCGATCGACGAATTTCCCAATACCCTCTACTAACGCCACAACAGCAGCACCAGTTATTAGTTGATTGGAACCAGACTAAAGCAGCTTATCCCGAAGGGAAATGTATTCATCAATTATTTGAAGAACAGGTAAATAAGACCCCTGATGCAGTAGCAGTGCAATTTGAGGGGCAAAAACTCACCTATCGGCAATTGAATGAACAAGCTAACCAACTCGCTCACTATCTGAAAAGCTTGGGGGTAAAACCTGATTGCTTAGTTGCAATCTGCATTGAGCGTTCCTTAGAGATGATAGTGGGACTGTTAGGAATTCTCAAAGCTGGGGGTGCTTATGTTCCCTTAGATCCCGCGTATCCAGCCGAACGATTGAGGGATATAGTCAATGATGCTCACGTGCAAATTCTAGTGACGATGCAGCAATGGGCAACCGTGGAAGCTGAACATTGCCTACAAATGGTTTGTTTAGATACTCAAAAGGCTTTGATTTCAGGCCAGAGTCGAGAAAATCCTGAGTCTAAGGTAGTAGCGAGTAACTTAGCCTATGTTATCTATACATCAGGTTCCACAGGAAAGCCCAAAGGCGTACTGATTGAACATCATTCTTTAGTTAATTTTACGCAAACTGCGATCGCTGAATATAAACTGACAGAGTGCGATGCCTACGGCGGGCAAAGCCAACGCATTCTTCAATTTGCCTCAATTAGTTTTGATGCTGCCGCCGAAGAAATTTATCCCTGTTTAAGTAGCGGTGGGACACTGCTGCTGCGTAACGAGGAAATGTTGCAGTCTGTGTCAGCATTTATACAGCAGTCAAAACAGTGGGAATTGACTGTATGGGATTTACCAACAGCTTACTGGCATTTGTTAGTAAGTGAATTAGCCAGTGAAAATTTATCATTACCTGATTCATTACGACTGGTTATTATCGGCGGAGAGCGAGTGCTACCCGAAAAAGTTGCAATGTGGCATCAATTGGTGGGCAATAATCCTCAGTTGGTTAATAGTTATGGGCCAACTGAAACCACTGTGGTGGCAACCTTATCTGATTTGTCAGAAAACGCTCTCAATCGTCAGGAAGTATCTATTGGAAAACCTATTAGTAATGTTCAAGTATATGTGTTAGATAAATATTTGCAACCCGTTCCTATTGGAGTACCAGGGGAACTCCATATTGGCGGTGCAGGTGTAGCACGGGGTTACTTGAACCGTCCAGAATTGACCGCAGAAAAATTTATTTCTAATCCTTTTGAGAAAGCAGAAGAGAATAAGTTATACAAAACTGGGGATTTAGTGCGTTATCAACCCGATGGCAATCTAGAATATCTGGGACGGATTGATTCTCAGGTGAAGATTCGCGGTTTTCGGATTGAACTTAGTGAGATTGAAACCATCTTAGATCAACATCACCAGGTGACTCAAGCTGTTGTGATTGCCCGTGAAGATATCCCTGGTAATAAGCGTCTCGTAGCTTATGTGGTTGGAAATGAAGGACAAGTTAAAATTGATGAAATTCGCCAATTCCTCAAACAGAAGTTACCCCCGTATATGGTTCCTTCTGCCTTCGTTACATTGGATCAGCTACCGATTACCCCTAATGGGAAATTAGACTATCGTGCTTTGCCTGCCCCAGATACTTCAGACAGAAATTTAGACTTAGGGGTTGTTGTTCCTCGGACTCCGATAGAGGAAAGATTAGCGGCAATTTGGGCTGAAGTGTTGAGGCAACCAAATATCAGCATTTACGATAATTTCTTTGAATTAGGCGGCGATTCAATCATCAGTATTCAGATGATTTCTAAAGCAAATCTTGCCGGGTTACAGCTAACTCCAAAACAACTGTTTCAATATCAAACCATTGCTGAGTTAGCTACCGTTGTCGGCACAACCAGTCAAATTAAAGCCAATCAGGGGTTAGTAACGGGTTCAGTACCGCTAACGCCGATCCAACATTGGTTTTTCGAGCAAAATTTACCCGATGTTCACTACTTTAACCAGTCAGCCTTGCTAGAAATTCCATCAGATACACAACCGGAGTTATTAAAGCAAGTCTTGCAACAATTATTATTGCATCACGATGTACTGCGATCGCGCTTTGTCTTAGAAACGAATCCCCCGCAACAGATTAATGATGCGCCCCAAGAAACAGTGCCTTTCACCATTGTGGATTTGTCGGCACTTTCTCCAGAAGCACAACAAACTGCAATTAAAGCAAAAGATGCTGAACTTCAAGCTAGCCTAAATCTGTCATCAGGCGAAATTGTACGAGTTGCGTTGTTTCATCTGGGGATGAATCAACCAAGTCAGTTACTATTTGTTATCCATCACCTAGTGGTAGATGGGATCTCATGGCGAATTTTGCTTGAAGATTTGGCAACAGCTTATCAGCAAGTTAGCCGTGGCGAAGCAATCAAATTGTCCCCTAAAACTAGTTCTTTCCAAGAGTGGGCCAATCGACTCCAAGAATACAGTAAATCAGAACCTATTGCCAGAGAACTTGATTACTGGTTATCTAGCTTTGAAAGCAATATTGCTCCTTTACCGATAGATTATCACTTCGACTTCTCTGCGAGACGCTACGCGAACGCTCAGTACAAGCCATTCGAAAAAGAAAGCAATAAGTTATCCTCAAATGATTCTTTTACCCTCTTTTTAAATGAGGATGAAACCCGCGCCTTGCTCCAAGATGTTCCTGCTGCCTACAATACACAAATTAACGATATTTTGTTGACTGCTTTAGTACAAAGCTTTAGCCAATGGACAGGAAAAAAATCGTTAGTTGTTGATTTAGAAGGACATGGACGGGAAGACTTATTTGAAGATGTAGACTTGTCCCGTACCGTAGGCTGGTTTACAACCTTATTTCCTATCCAATTAGAACTGAGTTCTGTTGATCAGTTAGGAGATTTAAAATTAGTTAAAGAAAAACTGCGTCGCCTTCCTAAACACGGTATTGGTTATGGTATATTGCGATATTTAAATCAAGATGCGGCAGTTCACAATAAATTCCAGAATTTGCCTCAAGCAGAAGTCAGTTTTAATTATTTAGGTCAATTTGACCAAGTACTATCTGCATCTGCAATGTTTGGATCTGTCAAAGAGTGGAAATCAGAGCAGAGTAAGCGAGGATATCGTAGCCATCTCTTGGCAGTAAGCGGATTGATTCATTCAGGAAAGCTAGAAATCGACTTTGCTTATAGTGACAAACTTCACAAATGTTCGACTATTGAAAAGTTAGCTTTTGGATTTATGAAAGCATTAAGAAACCTGATTGCTCGTTGTCAATCAACAGAGTCACAAGGATATACCCCTTCTGATTTCTCTGCTGCCAAACTTAATCAAAAACAACTTGATAAATTTATAGCTAAAATCAACAAAAAGAAAACTAACCATTAAGTGAATTACTAGTTGAATATCGCAATTTATATACTAAGGTTATGAAAGAAATTGTAATTAACTCTACTCAATCTATTGATGATATTTCTGCTTTAACTGAGCAAGATCGACATGAAATATTAATTGAATGGAATGATACAAAGGTAGATTATCCTAAGCACTTATGTATACATCAGTTATTTGAAGCACAAGTAGAAAAAACTCCCGACAGTATCGCTGTTGTCTTCAAAGAGCAACAACTAACTTATCAAGAGTTGAACTACCAAGCCAACAAAATTGCACATTATCTACAAAGTTTGGGTGTAAAACCAGAGGTGTTGGTAGGGATTTGCGTTGAGCGCTCCTTGGAAATGGTAGTGGGATTATTGGGCATCCTCAAGGCAGGTGCAGCTTATGTGCCACTAGATCCAACGTATCCGAAAGAGCGTCTAAGCTTCATGCTGTCAGATTCACAAGTGCAGGTGTTGTTGACCCAGCAAAAGTTCATTGAAGAGTTTGCTGGTAGCGTAACAAAGTTGGTTTGTCTGGATACTGATTGGGAATCGATTAATCACCAGCAAGAGAATCCGACTAGCAACGCTACATCTGAAAATCTGGCTTATGTCATTTATACCTCCGGTTCTACAGGAAAACCAAAGGGAGTAGCTGTGCCGCATCGGGCTGTCAATCGGCTAGTATGCAATACCGACTACGTGAACTTTGTACCTAGCGATGCCTACGGCGGTCAACTACGCGTTGCTCAAGCCTCAAATACTTCATTTGACGCAGCTACATTTGAAATTTGGGGATCTCTCCTTAACGGAGCTAGGTTGGTCGTAATTCCTCAGAATGTTGTGCTTTCGCCCCAGCATTTCGCAGCCTACATCCGCAAACAAAGGATTAGTATATTATTTTTGACGACAGCCTTATTTAATCAGTTAGCCAGCGTTGTGCCCCACGCATTTAAAGAACTCCGACACTTGCTGTTTGGAGGCGAGGCTGTAGATCCTAATTCAGTCAAAGCAGTTTTAAGGAATGGAGCGCCACAGGGATTGCTACATGTATATGGGCCGACTGAGAGTACAACATTTGCTTCTTGGTATCTAGTGCAGGATATTCCAGAAGGGGCTACAAAAGTGCCGATTGGTCGCCCGATTTCCAATACACAAATCTATATCCTTGACTCCAAACTTCAACCAATTCCTATTGGTACTCCTGGTGAATTATATATTGGTGGCGACGGCTTGGCTAGAGGCTACCTAAACCGTCCAGAATTAACTAAGGAAAAATTTATTACCCATTTCTTTGAGAAAGCAGAAGCGAGTAGATTATACAAAACTGGTGACTTAGCCCGCTTCTTACCAGATGGCAACATTGAGTTTTTGGGGCGAATTGATCATCAGGTGAAGATTCGCGGCTTCCGTATTGAACTCGGAGAAATTGAGGCGCTTTTGAGTCAACACCCGGATGTGAAACAGGCAGTGGTAATCGCTCGTGAAGATATCCCTGGTGATAAGCGTCTTGTCGCCTATATTGTGCTTAACCAAAAATTTGATGCGAGCGCGACTACCCTCAAACGCTTTCTTCAAGAAAAGCTACCCTACTACATGGTGCCAGCAGTCTTTGTAATCGTAGACTCCTTGCCTCTCACCCCCAATGGTAAAGTTGATCGTCAAAATCTTCCAGCCTGCGATCGCACACGCCCCGATCTTGAAGAAACCTTTGTCGCAGTTCGTAACCCAATTGAGGAGAAATTAGCGGTCATCTGGGGCCAGTTACTCGCACTTGAACAGATTGGAATCAATGACAATTTTTTCCAATTGGGTGGCCATTCCCTCATCGCCACTCAACTCCTTTCTCGCGTGCGCGAAGTTTTCCAAGTCGAGTTGTCCTTTAATCACATATTTGAAAAACCCACCATAGCTGCTCTAGCTCAACTAATTGAACAGCACAGTCAGCTAAAGCAGCAGTTGCATCGTCCTGCCATACAACGAATTGGGCGTGAGGGACTCTTGCCAGTCTCTTTTGCTCAAGAGCGAGTGTACTTCATCGAGCAATTGGCTCCTGAAAGTAGTGCCTACCAATTCCAGGCAACTATGCGATTTAAGGGTTATCTCAATGTGGCGGTATTAGAACAATGCCTCAACGAGATTGTGCTACGTCATGAAATTTTTCGCACGACTTATCCGGCGGAGAATGGACGGCTATTTCAGGTAATCCACCCAGCCCAACCAATCAGCTTCAGAGTAGTTGATCTCCAGAGATTCCCTGAATCTGAGCGGGAAGTAGAAGCTCAGTGCCTAGTTGAGACAGAAGTGCAAAAGTCGTTTGACCTGAATCAACTACCATTAGTTAAGTGGGTTTTATTGAGGTTGAACGACCAAGAACATCTGTTAATCCACAGTGAGCATCATATAGCTCATGATGGTTGGTCATTCAACGTATTCCTGGGTGAGTTGATAGAACTTTATCAAGCTTTCTATTCGGGTAATCCTTCCCCGCTTCCTCAACCACTCCTCCAGTTCGTGGATTTTGCCCATTGGCAGCGAGAGTGGGTCAAAAGCCAGGAAGCCAAAGCTCAATTGGCCTATTGGCAGCAGAAGTTATCCGGTAGTCCACCCTTGTTGGAATTACCCTATGATCGCCCGCGACCGACAGAACAAACTTACAATGGCGATCAAATCAGGGTGGAACTTCCTATTAAGTTGTGCGAATCTCTGCGAGTTCTGAGTCGTCAAGAGGGTGTCACCTTATTTATGACGATGCTGGGAGCTTTCCTGGTCATGTTGCACCGATATACTGGGCAGGACGATCTTAGCGTCGGGACTGCTGTCGCCAATCGGCGGATGCATGAAGTAGAAAAGCTGATTGGCATGATTGTCAATAACTTGGTATTACGCACTGATTTGTCTGGCAATCCCACATTTCAGGAATTACTCGGCCGAGTGCGTCAAGTGACTCTGGAAGCATACACCAATGAAGATTTACCCTTCGATAAGGTGGTGGAGGTTCTCAAGCCGATACGGAACCTGAGCCACAATCCTCTATTTCAAGTAATGTTCAGCTTCCATGATTCCCCCATGCCAGACTTGAATCTCCCTGGTTTGGACATCAGCTTGCATGAACCTATCAGCAATAAATCAGCAAAGTTTGATCTGGATTTACTGGTTATCCCACGTTCTGAGCAACGTGTGCAGAACGGTTCTAA
The DNA here is from genome assembly GCF_047228265.1 of Nostoc sp. UIC 10607. Taxonomy (NCBI): domain Bacteria; kingdom Bacillati; phylum Cyanobacteriota; class Cyanophyceae; order Nostocales; family Nostocaceae; genus Nostoc; species Nostoc sp. UIC 10607. The sequence continues at coordinate 81,587 of NZ_JBIQNW010000018.1, forward strand.
AACGGGAGCTAAGGGAATCACGCTAGTCTTAGAATACAACAGCGACCTATTTGATGCTGCCACAATCCAACAAATGCTAGAGCAGTATCAAATTTTGCTAGAAGGGATTGTTGTCAACCCAGAGCAGCGAGTTTCCGAATTACCACTGCTAACGCAGACTCAGCAGCAATTATTGCTGGAGTGGAATCAGACTCACAGGGAGTATCCCGCTAAAGAGTGTATTCATGATTTATTTGCGGCTCAAGTGGAGTCAACGCCCGATGCTGTGGCTATTCAGCAAGAAAGTCAACAGCTAACCTACCGTGAATTGAGCGATCGCGCCAATCAATTAGCCCACTATCTGCAAACTTTGGGAGTCCAACCAGAAACCTTAGTCGGTATCTGCGTTGAGCGTTCCTTGGAGATGATTGTTGGCTTACTCGGAATTCTCAAAGCTGGGGGTGCTTATGTTCCTCTCGATCCAGCTTATCCTCAAGAGCGACTGGCTGATATTCTCGAAGATACCCAACTAAGCATTCTGCTGACTCAAGAAAGATTCCAGGACAAACTACCAGATTATGCCGGAAAAACGATCTGTTTAGATACAAACTGGGAAATAATTGCTCAACACAGTACAGCCAATCCGATTACTCACGTTCAACTTCATAACCTTGCCTACATTATTTATACCTCCGGTTCTACGGGTAAACCCAAGGGGGTGATGATTGAACAGCGATCGCTAATGAATTTTGTGATCAACGCGATTCATGAATATGGAATTAATGCAAGCGATAATATTCTGCAATTTGCGTCAATCTGTTTTGATACATCTATTGAAGAAATCTTCCCTTGTCTTTCCGTAGGTGCAACCTTAGTGTTACGCACCGAAGAGATGTTACACTCCAGCGATGAATTTTGGCGGTGTTGCCGAGAATGGCAGTTAACTGTTTTGGATCTTCCCACAGCGTACTGGCACCAGTTAGTAGCAGAACTTAACCCTGAAGATACCCGAATTACCGAAAGTCTCAGAATGGTGATTATTGGCGGAGAAGAAGCTCAACTCGAAAGAGGAAAGCGCTGGCACAGTAGTATTGCTCATCTCTCCCATCCACCCCAATTACTTAATAGTTACGGGCCAACGGAAGCAACGGTTGTCACTACCTTAAAACGCTTAACCCCAACAGCCTCCTCTGTCAGCATTGGACGACCCATCAGCAATACTCAGGTTTATGTTTTAGATAAATATCTGCAAGCTGTACCTATAGGAGTTCCTGGAGAACTGCACATTGGTGGGGCAGGATTAGCGAGAGGATATTGGCAACGTCCTAAACTCACGGCTGAGAAATTTATTGAGAATGCAACCTGCGATCGCCTCTACAAAACGGGTGATTTAGCAAGATTTCGCGCCGATGGCAACCTAGAATATCTCGGTCGAATTGACGATCAGGTGAAAATTCGCGGCTTCCGCATCGAGTTGGGAGAAATCGAAACAGTGCTGAGACAACACCCACAGGTGTTTCAAACTGTGGTTGTTGCTCGTGAAGATATTCCCGGACAAAAGCGTCTTGTGGCTTATGTTGTTCCGCACCAGCCGCAACCAACCACCGATGAATTGCGCCAGTTCCTAAAGCAAAAGCTGCCTAATTATATGGTGCCCTCGGCTTTTGTGCTGCTGAAAGCACTGCCGATGACTCCGAACCAGAAGGTAGATTACCGCGCCCTCAAAGCCCCCGACCTCTCTTGGAGCGCAGAAGATAACTTTGTTGCGCCCCAAACCCTTACAGAAGAGATATTAGCGGCGATCTGGTCAGAAATCTTAAGACTAAAACAAGTCGGCATCCACGATAACTTCTTTGAACTAGGCGGCGACTCTATCCTCAGCATTCAGGTAATTTCCCGTGCCAATCAAGCAGGTATCCAAATTGCCCCTAAACAACTATTTAAGTACCAAACAATTGCTGAATTAGCTGCCGTGGCAGGAATTACTCGCTCTGTCAAAGCCGAACAAGGGTTAGTAACTGGCAAGGTGGCGTTAACACCCATCCAACGGTGGTTTTTCGAGCAGAATTTGCCCGAACCTAATTACTTTAACCAGTCAGCCCTGCTAGAAGTACCGCCAGACTTGCAACCAGAGCTATTGCAGCAAGTCGTGGAACAATTGTTAGTGCATCACGATGCTTTGCGTCTGCGGTTTGTGCAGGAAGGCGAAAACTGGCAGCAGTTTAATTACGAATTACGAATTACGAATTACGAATTATTTAGCGTCATCAATTTGTCGCACTTGTCGGCAGAAGAACAACAAACAGCAATGAAAGCGGAGAACGCTCAACTTCAAGCTAGTTTGAATCTATCTACTGGAGCGATCGCACGAGTGGTGCTTTTTAGGTTGGGCAACAATCAACCTGGTCGGTTACTATTCATCATCCATCACTTAGCAGTAGATGGCATTTCGTGGCGGATTTTGCTCGAAGACTTGGCTACGGCTTACCAGCAAATCAGCTGTGGTAAAGCTATTAAACTACCACCGAAGACAACTTCCTGGCAATATTGGAGCGATCGCCTGACAGAATATGCAAAATCAGAGGCGATATCAGATGAGTTGAATTACTGGCTGGGTGAGTCTAGTTTGAAAGTTACCGCCTTGCCAGTAGATTATCACTTCGACTCTGCTCAGTACAAGCCTTCAGGTAAAGACAATAACACCGTAGCCTCAACCGCTTCTGTGTCCCTTTCTTTAACTGAAGAACAGACCCGCGCCCTCTTGCAAGATGTACCCTCTGCATACAACACTCAAATTAACGATGTGCTGTTGACTGCCCTAGCGCAAAGCTTTGCCCAATGGACGGGAGAACGTTCTCTGCTTGTTGATTTAGAGGGACATGGACGAGAAGACTTGTTTGAGGATGTAGATTTGTCGCGGACTGTAGGCTGGTTTACCACCTTATTCCCCGTTCACTTAAAGCTAGAAGAAGTTGACCATCCAGGAGAGGTTTTAAAGTCAGTTAAAGAACAACTGCGGCGCATTCCCAACCGAGGGATAGGCTATGGTGTGTTGCGATATTTGCAGCAGGATGAAACAATACGCACGAAACTACAAGCGCTACCCCAAGCACAGGTAAGTTTTAACTACCTTGGTCAATTCGATCAGGTGCTTAAGGCGTCTGGTGTATTGGGTTTGGCTGAAGAATTCAAAGCTGAACAGAGTTTACTTAATAAGCGTAGCCACCTATTAGGAATAAGCGGATTTATTCGTGCAGGAAGGCTGGAAATGACTTGGGCTTATAGCGAGAAAGTTCATAAACGAGACACCATTGAGCATTTGGCTTTTGGGTTTATGGAGGCGTTGCGATCGCTTATTGTCCACTGTCAATCTCCTGATGCGATCGGTCATACACCTTCAGATTTTTCAGCAGCCAGACTCAGCCAAAAACAGCTTGACACATTCCTAGCCAAAATTAACAAAAGTAATTAGTCATTGGTCATTTGTCAAGAATCATTTTTTATTCTCCCCACTTGCCAGTCTCCAGTTCCAACTCAGAGGTAGTTTCATGAACAATATCGATGATCTTTATGAACTTTCGCCCATGCAACAGGGGATGCTGTTTCATACCCTTTATGCGCCAGAATCGGAAGTTTATTTTGAGCAGTTGCTTTGCATCCTCTCTGGAGAATTAAATTTTATTGCCTTCCAGCAAGCTTGGGAACAGGTTGTTGCACGACACCCAATTTTACGCAGTTCCTTTTATTGGAAAGAGATAGAAAAGCCCTTGCAAATGGTGAGTAAGCAAGTGGATCTTCCGTGGGAAAAACTGGACTGGCGGAATTTCACGCCCGATGAACAACAACAGCATCTAAAGGATTTTTTGAAATGCGATCGCCAAAAAGGATTTGAACTGGATGTTGCTCCCCTGATGCGCTTCACTATCATCCAGCTAGAGAACTATACTTACCAATTTATCTGGAGCCATCATCATATCCTCTTTGATGGCTGGTCGATGCAGATTATCCTCAAAGAAGTTTTAGCTTTTTATGAAGCACATCAGCGAGGCGAACATTTACGCCTCCAGTCTGTTCGCCCCTATCGAGAATATATTGAGTGGTTACAGCAACAGGATATCGATCAAGCAAAGAACTTTTGGCAAATAACTCTCCAGGGTTTTGAAACTCCTACTTTTTTGGGAGGGAACAGGGGACTGGAAACATATAATGAACAACGTTTTCAATTATCTCAAACGGTAACTGAAAAATTGCAATATGCAGCGCGACAGTACCATTTAACTTTGAATAATTTGGTGCAGGGAGCATGGGCGTTACTAATGTCACGCTACAGTGGGGAAAGCGATGTGGTCTTTGGTGCAACTGTATCCGGTCGTCCACCAACCCTTGAGCAAGTAGACTCGATGGTAGGGCTATTTATCAATACTCTTCCGATCAGGGTAAAAGTTACAAATAAGACAGAATTATTACCCTGGCTCAAGCAATTACAAACCCAAGCATTAGAACAGCAACAGTATGCTTATTGTTCCCTAGCAGAAATTCAAAAGCTCAGTGATATTCCTCCAGGATTGCCATTATTTGAAAGTATTTTAGTATTTGAAAATTATCCGCTAGATTCTGCTAAACAGGAAACCAAAAAAACTTTAGAAATTAGTCATATTAGTTGTTTTGAACGCACGAATTATCCTTTGACTGTAGTTATTAATCCTGCTTCACAATTGTCTGGCAGAATTGTTTATGATACTAGCCGCTTCGAGGAACAGACAATTGCCCGCATGATTGGACATTTCCAAACATTGCTAACAGGAATGTCAGTTAATTTACAACGGAATATTTTCCAATTATCTTTACTCAGCACAGATGAAGAAGATCAATTGATTCTGCTAGAAAATCAGCAAAAAATAGATTCTATTAATTACAAATGTATTCATGTTTTATTTGAACAACAGGTAGAAAAAACTCCTGATGCAGTAGCAATTGTATATAAGCAACAAAATTTAACTTATCGAGAACTAAATAATCGTGCTAATCAATTAGCCCATTATTTACAATCACTGGGAGTTAAACCTGAAGTCCGGGTGGGAATTTGTGTAGAGCGATCGCTAGAAATGGTGGTAGGAATACTGGCTATCCTCAAAGCGGGTGGAGCATACATCCCCCTAGATCCAGCTTACCCTTCAGAAAGACTGGTGTTCATGATGGAAGATGTACAGACACCCATCTTACTAACACAAACTTATTTGCAGGATAGGTTCCCAATCAATAATCAAACTGTGGTTAATCTTGACTCAGATTGGAAAATCATTGCCCAATACAAAGAAGACAATTTACATAGCGAAGTTAATCCAGAAAACTTAGCTTATATCATTTATACCTCTGGTTCAACAGGAACACCAAAAGGAACAAAAGTTCCCCATTGTAGCTTCATTGGATTTATGTTTGGGGTTGATTATATTCACCTTGATGCAGAACAAATTTGGCTACAACATTCATCGATTTCCTGGGATGCCTCAACCCTAGAACTTTGGCCGCCCTTGCTTTACGGGGGGTGTTGTGTGCTGTACCCAGACAAAATTCCTACACCAGAAGGCTTAAGCCGCATCATCCAAAAACAAAAAATTAATATCCTCTGGCTAACTTCCGCTTTCTTCAATCTCATGATTGATACAATACCACAAGGTTTGTCAGGAGTTAAACAACTGCTCATTGGGGGAGAATCTCTTTCTGTAGATCATGTTCGTCGCGCTTTAAAACTATTACCGGAAACGCAAATAATTAATGGCTATGGCCCTTCGGAATGTACAGTTTTTACCTGTTGTTACCCGATTCCCAAACAACTTGCTGAAAATGTGCATTCAATTCCCATTGGGAAACCCATCGGCGACAGAAAAGTTTACCTACTAGATAAAGATTTACATAGAGTTCCGATTGGCATTCCTGGGGAACTTTATGTGGGTGGGGCGAGTGTTGCTGGAGGTTACTTAAATCAACCAACATTAACCCGTGAAAAATTTATTCTTAATCCTTTTGTTGAGGGAGATAGACTTTACAAAACCGGAGATTTAGCCCGCCGTTTTCCTGATGGAAACCTGGAATTTATCGGTCGAATTGATACACAAGTAAAAATTCGCGGTTTTCGCATTGAATTAGCAGAAATTGAAGCGATTTTAATTCAACATTCTGACATCCATCAAGTCGTTGCCATTGTGCGAGAAGATGAACCTGGGAACAAGTATTTAGTGGCATATCTTATTACCAAAAATAATCAGCCAACGCCTAGCAGCCTGCGAAACTTCCTCAAGAAAAAGCTGCCTGATTACATGATTCCCACGGCTTTCGTATTTCTAGAAGTATTCGCCTTAACACCCAATGGTAAAATCAATCACCGTGCTTTGCCTGCCCCAGATACTTTCCAAAGAAATCTAGAGGTTGATTTTGTTGCTCCTCGCACGCCTACGGAACAAGAATTAGCCACGATTTGGACTGAAGTTCTCAAAGTAAAACAGGTTGGAATTCACGATAACTTTTTTGAATTGGGGGGACATTCTTTACTAGCTACCCAAATTATTTCTCGCTTGAGAGAGGTCTTTTCTCTAGATTTTAGTTTGCGTTATTTGTTTGAAAATCCTACTATTGCTGAACTCGCCGAAAAAGTGAGCGATCAACAAATTGAGCAAGCAGAGAATGATGATTTAGCAAGTATTTTGCAAGAGGTAGAGCATTTATCAGAACAAGAGGTAACGCAGCAATTACTATTTTGATGATTAAAACTCATGCAATAACCTTTATGATACCTAACTTATCTAAAATTGGTGTTCAAATGTCGAGTATTACAGGTGTTAAGACCATAGCAAAAGACATTATCGAAACACTACAAACCAAGCAAAAGCAAGATTTTATTAATTTAAGTGCTGGAAGAAACATCAATGTATTCGTATTAGCCTGACAGCAAGCGATGAAAAAATCGAAACTGCTATGGAACGTTTAGCCGAGGTCATACAACAGGTTTACCAACGCAGTAGTTTCAAGAACTCATTTACCGCTATTTCATGATTATCGTCAGGCGATTTTCAACATAATTGTCAGGAATAAAATTATGAGCGATATACTAAAACGTCTTGAAAATCTTTCACCAGAAAAACGAGAATTAGTCATACAAAAACTAAAAAAACAACAGCAACTCTTTGGACAGGATAATCACAGGAAAACTCCACTTCTAATACCCACATCGAGACAACAATCTCTTCCTCTCTCTTTTGCACAAGCTCGACTGTGGTTTCTCGACCAACTAGAAGGCGAAAATTGTGCCTATAATGTCCCTTTTTTCTGGCAACTTAGTGGATTTCTGAATATAGCTGCTTTAGAACAAGCTCTTAGAGAAGTTGTTCAACGTCATGAAGTCTTACGCACTAGTTTTGCAGTTGTCGATGGCGAACCAATACAGGTGATTCACGCTCATCCCCAACTGACGATGCAAGTGCTAGATTGGGGACAATTGACGGAAGAGAACCAGTTAAGCAAAGCGCAGCAGTTAGCGACAGAAGAGTTACAACAGCCATTTGACTTATCAAACCCTCCTTTACTGCGGGTAAAGTTGTTGCAACTGACTGACCAATCTCATCTGTTGTTGCTCGTCATCCATCATATTGTTTGTGATGGCTGGTCAATGCAGATATTCAGCCGTGAATTGTTCAGCATTTATAGCGCACTTTGCGCCAAAGAACCGTCTCCATTACCCGAATTATCTCTGCAATATGCCGATTTCGCTCACTGGCAAAGACAATGGCTACAGGGAGAGGTACTCGAAACCCAACTTAATTACTGGCAAAAACAATTAGCCGCAGTTCCACCCCTGTTAGAATTGCCCACAGATAGACCCCGCCCATCAGTTCAAAGTTTCAGAGGGCGTAGTGAGTTTTTAGAACTGAATCAGGATTTAACGCAGAAGTTGAAGCGTTTAAGCCAGGAATCAGGAACCACTCTCTTTATGACTTTACTGACAGTATTTACGCTGTTACTGTCGCGCTACAGTGGACAGGAAGATATTGTTGTTGGTTCTGCGATCGCTAATCGCAATCGTCGAGAGACAGAACTATTAATTGGTTTTTTTGTCAACACCCTAGCTTTACGTACCAATCTGCAAGGAAATCCAACTTTCTTAGAATTACTGCAACGGGTGAAGCAAGCAACTCTAGATGCTTATGACCATCAAGATTTACCCTTTGAGAAACTAGTCGATGAATTAGGTTTAGAGCGATCGCTCTCTCATCATCCCCTATTTCAAGTGGCTTTTAGCTTGCAAAATGAAACCCAACAGCAACTAGAAACCAATGGATTAACTCTGACCCCCTTCAAGTGGGAAAACACAACGACTCTGCTTGATTTGTCGCTGATTTTCCGCGAAACTCCTCAAGGTTTAATAGGAGAGTGGGAATATGCAACCGATTTGTTTGCAGCTAAAACTATTCAACGGATGACGGGACATTTTGCAGTTTTACTTCAGCGAATTGTCGATAATCCTCAACAACCCATCGATACTCTACCGTTGATTACAGAAGCTGAACGTCAGCAACTGCAAAACTGGAATCAAACTCAAACTGATTACCCCGACGATAAAACTTTGGTTGACTTGTTTGAAGCTCAAGTCGCCAAAACTCCTGATAATCTCGCCTTGGTTTTTGAATCTCAAAGCTTAACTTACCAACAACTCAATCACAAAGCCAACCAACTCGCTCATTATCTAATTCAAAATCACCAAATTCAGCCAGATACCTTAATTGGTATCTGCGTTGAACGGTCTTTAGAAATGATTATTGGTGTACTCGGTATCCTCAAAGCAGGTGGTGCATACGTGCCGATTGACCCTAGTTATCCAGAAGATCGGATTCAGTGGATGTTACAAGATAGTGGAACTTCGGTGTTGTTAACCCAAAGTTTCCTGACAGAAAAATTACCTCTTACTCAACTAGAAAATCCCTGTCAGATAATTTATTTAGATCAGACAGATTTTTCTGAGACGTTAATAGATAATCTCAGTCCAAAAAGTACGCCTGATAATTTAGCGTATGTAATTTATACTTCTGGTTCGACGGGACGACCCAAGGGGGTGATGATTGAGCATCGAGGGTTGACTAATCTGGCTTCTTCTGTGGCTAACACTTTGCAAGTTCAACCCCAAAGCCGTTTTCTTCAGTTTGCTTCTTTTAGTTTTGATATTTCTGTTGCTGAAATTGCTCCCACTCTAGCCACGGGTGCTTGTTTATATCTTGCTAAAAAAGACACTTTGTTACCCGGTCAGGGCTTGGTTGATTTTTTAGGCGATCGCAAAATTTCTCACATTATTGTACCGCCTTCGGCTTTATCGGTATTACCTCAAGCGACCTTACCCGATTTGCAAACTATAGGCGTTGGTGGTGAAGCTTGCCCAGCAGAATTAGTGGCACAATGGGCAACTGGGCGAAATTTATTCAATGGCTATGGGCCTACGGAATCTACGGTTAGTGCGAGTATAGGCATTTGTGAACCTAATGGCAAAAAACCGCCCATTGGTAAACCGTTATCCAATGTCCGCATCTACATTTTGGATGCTCACAATCAACCATTACCCCCAGGAATACCTGGAGAATTATGCATTGCTGGCGTTGGTTTAGCACGAGGCTATCTCAACCGTCCCGATTTAACCGCCGAAAAATTTATTGAAGTTGAATTATTTGGCAAAATTGAGCGAATTTACAAAACTGGCGACTTGGCAAGATGGGAAGATAATGGCAACCTTGAGTATCTCGGTCGCATTGACGATCAGATTAAACTACGGGGCTTCAGAATAGAGCTTGGTGAAATTGAATCGCTATTATTGCAACACCCTTCAGTTAAAGAAGCGGTTGTTATTTTATATGAAACTGATCATAATCCCAGGTTAGTTGGTTATATTACGGCGGCAGAAAAATCCAGCAATTTAGGCAGTCAACTCAAGGATTATCTGAAAATTCGCCTGCCGAATTATATGGTTCCTAGCCAGATTATGGTGTTGGATCAGTTGCCCCTTACACCTAACGGTAAGCTAGATCGCAGAGCGCTACCAGCACCAGATACAGTCACTTCGACTAACTTTGAAATACCAGTCACGCCAACGGAAGAACTGCTGGCGACTTTATGGCAAAGTCTCCTGAAAGCTAAGTCCGTTGGCCGCCAAGATAACTTCTTTGAATTGGGTGGACATTCTCTGTTAGCAACCCAATTAGTTACCCGCATTCGTGACAGTTTTGGAGTGGAATTGCCTGTCCGCAAGGTATTTGAGCAAAGCATTTTATCTGAGTTGGCAACAGAAATTGACAAAGCATCTTCAGTAATTGCTTTACCTCCCATCACACCACAACCTGAAAATGCTCCTAAAACTCTGTCCTTTGCTCAATCAAGACTCTGGTTTTTAGCCCAACTTGAAGGCACTGGAACCTCAGCTACCTACAATATGTCAACGGCTCTGCAACTTGAAGGCAAGTTAAATATAGAAGCGTTGCGTGCAAGTTTTGATTATCTCGTCGATCGCCATGCCATTCTACGCACCTATTTCCCAGCCTTGGAGGGACAGCCGCAAGTAGTCGTCCAAAATCTAGAGGATATAGAAGTACTGGCAATCGCAGATTTACAATCACTTAATCCCCAAACTCAAGCAGAAACTGTACAACGGTTATCAGATATCCACGCCCAAGAACCCTTTGACTTAAATACCGGCCCTCTGTTCAAAGCGAAATTGCTGCAACTGGGCGAACAGAAAAACGTACTGCTCTTGAATATGCACCACATTATTAGTGATGGCTGGTCAATGGGGGTATTTAAGCGGGAATGGGAACAGGCTTATTCAGCTTTTGCTGCGGGGGATGCTCCAAATTTGTCACCGTTGCCGATTCAGTATAGCGATTATGCAGCTTGGCAGCGCAGTTGGTTACAAGGAGAGATTTTAGAAAATCAGAAAAATTATTGGAAACAACAACTAGGCGATGCTCCCCGATTGCTAGATTTGCCTACCGATCATCCCCGTCCAGCACAACAAAGTTACGAAGGTGGGCGTGAGGAATATTGTTTGAGTGGCGAATTGACTGAGAAACTCAAAATCGTCAGTCAAAAACACGGGGTTAGTTTGTTTATGACCCTGTTGACGGCTTTTAATATTTTGCTATTGCGTTACAGCCGTCAACAGGATTTATGTGTTGGTTCTGCGATCGCTAACCGCACCCACAGCCACACAGAAGGGTTAATTGGCTTTTTGGTCAATACATTGGTATTACGGAGCAAAATCAAGCCAGAGCAAGGATTTAGTCAGTTACTCCAAGAAACTCGCCAAACTTGCTTAGATGCTTATGCTCATCAAGATATTCCCTTTGAATATTTGGTAGAACAGTTACAACCAGAGCGCAGTTTGAGCCATAATCCCTTATTCCAAGTGATGATCGTGTTGCAAAACACCGAAGGGGCGGGGACAAATGTTAGTTTACCAGGGCTTGATATTCAATGGTTGGATCAAGATTATCCATTTGCCAAGTTTGACTTGACACTTGACCTTTGCGAAAGGGATGGTCAACTACGCTGTATGTGGGAATATGCCACCGATTTATTTGAGGCAGAAACCATTCGGCGCATGGCGGGACACTTTGAAGCCTTGCTGGAAGCAATCACTGAAAATCCCCAGCAGATGGTCAGTAAGCTGCCCTTGATGACAACAGCAGAAATCCAACAACTGCAACTTTGGAATAAAACTAATACCGATTATCCCAAAAATCAGACTTTAGTTACTCTGTTTGAACAACAAGCAGCACAAACGCCCGATAACATTGCGGTGGTGTTTGAAGACCAAAGCCTGAGTTATCAAGAACTGAACCAAAAAGCTAATCAGCTAGCGTATTCTCTATTAGAACTCAAAGCAGAGCAACAATTACCTGATAATCCATTGATAGCGATTTGCGTAGAGCGATCGCCAGAAATGGTTGTTGGCTTGTTTGGTATCCTCAAAGCAGGTGGGGCGTATGTACCAATTGACCCCAATTACCCACAAGAACGCATTCATTTCATGCTCGAAGACTGTGGAGCAAGGGTTTTGCTAACCCATAGTCAACTCAAAGATAAATTAGCGATCGCAAATAAAGAAACTCTCCCCCACCCCCTCGATACGCGATTAACCGCGTCTTTACCGAAGGTACTATGTTTAGATAAAGATAACTTTGCCAACCAATCTACAGATAACCCAAGTTGCCAAAGTCAACCCGATGATTTAGCTTATGTCATTTACACATCAGGCTCCACTGGGCAACCCAAAGGCGTACAACTACTACACCGTGGTTTAACTAACTATTTGCACTGGGCCAAAGACTTTTATGCAGTAGCGCAAGGGCAAGGTACACCTGTGCAGTCTTCCCTTAGCTTTGATGCAACCATTACCTCTCTTTACCTACCTCTAATTTGTGGGCGTACCACCATCTTGGTAAGAGAAAAACAAGAAATTGAAGCTTTAGCAAACATCGTCAAACAGAACAAACATCTCTCCCTTGTCAAAATCACACCGTCCCATCTGGAAATCCTAAATCAGCAACTCAATGCTGATGCTATGCCAAATCGGGTTAATGCCTTTGTTTTAGGCGGTGAGGCATTACATACCAACCAGATAAGACCGTGGCTGACTCATGCCCCCAATACCCGTTTGATCAACGAATATGGGCCAACAGAAGCGGTTGTAGGGTGTTGTGTCTACGAAGCAACTGGGAAGATGGATCTAATTGGCGATTTATTAATCGGACAGCCAATTGCTAATGCACGTATTTACATTTTAGACAACCAAAACCAACCCCTACCTCCTGGTATTCCTGGCGAACTTTGTATTGCGGGTGCTGGTTTAGCCCGTGGCTATCTCAACCGTCCCGAGCTGACAGCAGAAAAATTTATAGAACTCGACTTATTTGGCGAACGAGAACGAGTCTACAAAACCGGAGATTTAGCCAGATGGTTGCCTGACGGTAATTTAGAATATCTGGGGCGAGTTGACAACCAAGTAAAACTGCGCGGCTTTCGGGTTGAATTGGGTGAAATTGAAGCCTTGTTAGCCAAACACCCGAAAATTCAGCAAGCAGTTGTGATTTTACAAAGAGAAGATGCGATCGCTCAACGCTTGCTAGCTTATATTGTACCCACACCAACAGATAAAGACTTTGAAGATAAAAGTCTGCAAGTTGAACAAGTCGAATTATGGCAACAAGTTTTCAGTGATAGCTATTCTCAGCAACAAACCCCAATCGATGATCCAACTCTGAATCTAGCTGGTTGGAATGATAGCTACACAGGAAAACCCATTCCCCAAGCAGCGATGCGGGAATGGCGAGATACAACGGTTGCCCAAATTTTGGAACTTGAACCCAAACGGATCTGGGAAATCGGTTGTGGGACAGGGATGTTGTTGTTTAAAATTGCGCCCCATTGTCAGCATTATTTGGGTACAGATTTTTCACTTGAAGCGTTGCAGTATATTGAACAACATCTCAAACAGCAGTCTCTTAACGACAAAGTTACTTTAAAAACCAGTGCAGCTAACCAATTTGATGGTATTGAGACAAATGCTTATGACTTGGTAATCATCAATTCTGTTATCCAGTATTTTCCCTCTCTGGATTACTTTTTACAAGTTTTGGAGGGAGTTGTTAAAGCTGTGACAACTCAGGGTTCAATCTTTATTGGAGATGTGCGTAATCTTCAACTACTAGAAGCTTTTCACACCGCAGTCGAGTTTTATCGCGCCCCCGATGAGCTGTCAATTAGAGACTTGCGTCAACAGATTAAAAAAAGCATTGACACCGAAGGCGAATTACTAATTGATCCTGATTTTTTTATCGCCCTAAAACAAAGAATTCCTCGGATTACTCAGGTACAAATTCAATTACAACGGGGTTATGCTCAAACGGAAATGAGTCGTTTTCGTTATGACGTTGTTTTACACCTAGATCAGACAGATACTCCCGTTGCCGAACCACAATGCTTAGATTGGCAAGGTGAAAAACTGAATTTGGAAACAATAGGAAGAATTTTAACAACTCAGCAACCGGATTTGTTACGCATTAACAATATTCCGAATGCTCGTCTAACCTCAGAAATGGCGCTGTTAGAAGAAATTGCTCAATTAGACAGTACTGTTTCAGATTTAAAAGCCGCAATTGCCCAAGCCAAACCGGGGATAGAACCCGAAGTGTTCCGAATAGCGGGAGATTTACCTTATACCCTTTTTATCCAATACAGTTCCACAGGGTTTGCTAATTACGATGTTGTTTTTCAACGAAATATCCCCGGACAAGTTACATTGCCACGATTTACTCAAGGGGAAAATTTACGACTCAAACCTTGGCAAGATTACGCAAATCAACCGTTGCAATATCGCACCAATCAAGTTGATCCAACTTTATTAGCCGAATGGCGGGAATTTCTCGGAAAAACTCTCCCTGATTATATGATTCCTAGCCATTTCACTGTCTTAGAAAAACTACCACTAACACCAAATGGAAAAGTAGACCGGAAAGCTTTACCTGCACCAAATGCAACCGTTTTATCAACAGACATTGAATTACCTGTAACCTCGACAGAAAAATTGCTGGCCCAATTGTGGGCGAAGCTGCTTAAATATGCAGCAATCGCCCGCCATGATAACTTCTTCGACTTGGGGGGTCATTCTTTATTAGCCACTCAACTGTGCTACCGCATCCGCGACATATTCAAAGTAGAACTACCTCTGCGTAGGGTATTTGAGTATCCCACCCTCACTGAATTAGCAAATTATCTCGATACCTGCATTTGGATTAATGCCTCCACCGCAGATATGCAACCTTTAAACTCAGACGAAGAGGAAATTGAACTATGACGCAAGTATGACCTGGAAAAGGATCAATTGCCAATTACAGCACTAGTCTTTTGTCAAACGAAATCTGAATCTTTTCTTTTTTAAGGAGTATAAAACAATGGAAACCCTTCCTATCAAAATCTACGATGATACCCTGCGCGATGGAGAACAACAAGCGGGCGTTTTCTTCTCTTATCCAACTAAACATCAACTCGCCCATTTAATTGCCCAGACGGGGGTTCATGGAATCGACGTTATGCCCTTTATCTGCGAACAAGAAACTGAACTAGCTAAAACATTAATATCAAAAGGATTGGATGGTCTGATTTTTTCGGCTACCTTGATGAACAAGAAGTTCATTGATCAAGTAAAAGACTGTGGTATTAAGCGAATCGTCATGATCTATGCGCTTTCTGACCGACTACTCTTTTTGAGAGATCCTCAGATCCGTTTGATGAGCGAGTTTCAAGGAAAAACCATTGATGATGACATCCCAGCTAAAGTAATCGATAGAATTCGTCAAAATGCTATTGATTCAATTGTCGAAAATTTGCACTATGCCACAAAGGTTGCAGGACTCACCGTAGACTTTGCAGGCGAGGATACCTCAAGAGCCGATTTTGACTTTTTAGTGCAATGTATCCGCTCTTTTAGTCCTTATATCGAACACTTTATCCTCTGTGATACAGTAGGAATTCTCACTCCAGAAAAGAGCTATGTCTGGCTTAATGACCTGCTCCAATCTACTACAGGAGTAGCATTGGGTGTACACTACCACAATGATATGGGTATGGCTCTCGAAAATACCCTCCAGTCCCTGATGGCGGGAGCGACTTTAATATCGGGTACTTTTTGCGGGATTGGAGAGCGAGCCGGAAATGTTGCCATTGAGCAGGTGTTAAATGGGTTGCGAGTCCGCTTTGGAATTGAAGTCAGTGGAATTAATTATGATGCGATCGCAGCAGTAACTGATTACATTGATCAATTAGGATTTCGTCCCGCTCGCCCTTACTCTCAAGGTGCTCAAAGGCATGAAACGGGTGTTCATATCAATTCTTTGTTGTCTGACTCCAAAAGCTATGATGCTTTTGCTCACAGCACTATAGACGTTATTTTCGGCAAATGGAGTGGAGCTAGTAATTTCCAATATCTGTTTGAAAAACAACTCCACAATCCCCAACCTAGAGAGCAATATGAGAAAATGCGCTCCGCAATCAAATCTCTTGCTATTGAAGAAGAACGCTATTTTACAGCAAACGAAGTGTTGGAGTTATGGAAAAATGGGGCTTTTAATTAATCCGTGCGATCGCGCAGCGTCTCCGCCAGGAGAAGGAGAATCGCATTACCTGCGGGAACGAAAAGAAAATTGAACTATGACACAAAAAGAGCAAGTAGTTTCTTTAATGCTGCGTTTGCAGAACATCGGATGCCGAATTTGGGCTGAAGATGATAAATTACGTCTGCGTACAACCAAAAACGCCTTAACTTCTGAACTCAAGCAGGAAATTCAAGCCAACAAAGCAGAGATATTAGCCTTCTTAAATTCTGCCAAAGCCGGATCTGTCATTGCAGAAGAAATTCCAACCTTGCCAGATGATGCCCCAAAGCCCCTTTCCTTTGCTCAACAACGCCTCTGGCTGTTAGCGCAACTCCAAGGGCCATCAGCTAGTTACAATATGCCGATGGTTTTACAACTAGATGGAAACCTCAATATTGATGCTTTGCATTCTAGTTTGGCCTATCTGCTGAATCGGCATGAGAGTCTGAGGATGTATTTTCCCACGGTGACGGGACAACCTCAAATTGCGATCAAAAATTTAGATGACATCGAAGTTTTAACTGTACAAGACTGGCGAAACCTTAATGAACAAATTCCGTCTCCAACTATCCAGCATTTTATCGATGCTTATGTTCAAGAACCCTTTGACTTAAATACTGGGCCTTTATTTAAAGCAAAATTGCTGCAATTCAAAGGGCAGAAATATGTGTTGCTCATCAATATGCACCACATTATCAGTGATGGCTGGTCAATGGGAATCTTTGTCCGTGAGTTACGACAAGTTTATACCGCCTTTTCTGAAAGTAAGGCCCCAAAGCTGTCTCCATTAGCCATTCAATACAGCGACTACGCAAACTGGCAACGAAATTGGTTACAAGGGGAAGTCTTAGAAACCCAGATCAAGTACTGGAAAAATCAACTCAGCGATGCTCCCCCATTATTGGAGTTACCTACCGATTATCCCCGTCCAGCATTACAAAGCTACCGAGGCGATCGCGATCGCTATTCCTTACCGCCTGAGTTGACTCTTGCCATTAAAACTTTAAGTCAACAGCAAGGCGCAAGTCTATTTATGACTTTGTTGGCAGCTTTCAGTATTCTGCTTTCTCGTTACAGTCGCCAAGAAGATTTATGTATTGGTTCTCCTATTGCTAATCGCACCCACAGCCAAACAGAAGGATTAATCGGCTTTTTTGTCAATACCTTGATACTACGTAACCAAATCAAACCTGAGCAAAGTTTTATCGAGTTCCTACAACAAACTAGCCAAACTTGTTTAGATGCATACTCTCATCAAGACATTCCCTTTGAGTATCTGGTAGAACAGTTGCAACCAGAACGCAGCATGAGCCATAATCCCTTATTTCAGGTCATGTTAGCACTGGAAAATAACGAAAGTCCCGACCTAAGTTTGCCAGGACTAGAGATTGAATGGCTCCCATTAACCTATCCGTTTGCTAAGTTTGACCTAGCAATTCTGGTCATAGAATCTGATAAACAGCTAGATTTCACTTGGGAATACGCCACCGATCTCTTTGATCAGAGCACTATACAAAGGATGGCGGAACAGTTTGAAGTTTTACTGAAGGGAATTGTTGATAATCCTGGGAAACCTATCAATACTCTGCCTTTGATGACAGCGTCCGAACTTCTACAACTGCAACGCTGGAATCAAACAGAAAATGATTATCCCCACGATAAAACTCTAGTTGAGATATTTGAACAACAAGTTGAAAAAAATCCTCATAATATTGCTTTAGTATTTGAATCTCAACAGTTAACTTATCGAGAACTGAATCAAAAGGCGAACCAACTAGCTCATTATCTAATTCAAAATCACCAAATTAAGCCAGACACTTTAATTGGTATCTGTGTTGAACGGTCTTTGGAAATGATTATTGGTGTACTCGGTATCCTGAAAGCGGGTGCAGCATACCTGCCAATTGATCCCAATTATCCTAAAGAACGGATTGGGTTCATGTTAGAAGATTCTGGGACATCGGTGTTACTGACGCAAAGTTTCCTATTAGACCAATTACCCTTAGCTAACCTCAAAAAACCCTGTCAGATAATTTGTTTAAATAAGGTAACTTTTGCCGAAGCTTCAAAAGAAAATCCTAGCCCTCAAAGTACGCCTAATAATTTAGTTTATGTAATTTATACCTCTGGTTCGACGGGGCGACCAAAGGGGGTGATGATTGAGCATCGCGCAATTGTCAATTTAAGTTTGGCTTGGGCTGAAACTTTTCAAGTTCAATCCCAAAGCCGTTTACTTCAGTTTGGTTCTTTTAGTTTTGATCTATCTATTGCTGAAATTGCGACTACCTTCGTCACAGGTGCTTGCTTGTATCTTGCGAAAAAAGAAACCTTGTTACCCAGTCAAATCTTAGTTGACTTTTTAGCTGATCACAAAATTACCCACAGCTTTTTATCTCCCTCGGCCTTATCTATTTTACCTTCAGCAACCTTACCCGATTTGCAATCCCTAACTGTTGGTGGCGAGGCTTGTTCGGCCGAATTAGTTACTCAGTGGGGAAAGGGAGTGCGTTTCTTTAATTGCTACGGGCCTACGGAATCTACGGTTAATGCTGCGTTAGCTATGCTTTCTGGAGGCATCGCACTCTGTCATCCTAATGGAAAAAAACCACCCATTGGTCAACCATTATCTAATATCCGTATCTATATATTAGATGCTCAAAATCAACCATTACCCCCAGGAATACCTGGAGAATTGTGCATCGCTGGTGTGGGTTTAGCACGAGGCTATCTCAACCGTCCCGATTTAACCGCCGAAAAATTTATCAACATTGAGTTATTCGGTAAACTTGAGCGAATTTATAAAACAGGCGACTTAGCAAGATGGCGAGATGATGGAAACCTTGAATATTTAGGTCGCATTGACGATCAGATTAAATTACGGGGCTTTAGAATTGAACTCGGTGAAATTGAATCGATTTTGTTGCAACACTCATCAGTTAAAGAAGCAATTGTCATTTTATATAAAACTGAGAGCAACCAAAGTTTAATTGCTTATGTAACGAGAATCAACAATGATTTGTCCACCCAACTTAAAAATCATCTTAAATCCCGTCTGCCCGATTATATGATACCTGCTCAGATAATCGTATTGGATGAGTTACCTTTAACTCCCAATGGCAAAGTTGACCGGAAATCTTTACCTGCTCCAAATGGTGTAGTTGAGGGCTTATATGAATCCCCACGCAACGCAGTTGAACAGCAATTGGCACAAGTTTGGTCTACTGTCCTCGAACATCAAAACATTGGAATTCATGATAACTTTTTCGACTTGGGCGGTCATTCTTTATTAGCTATCAAACTACTCAATAATATTCAACAAGTCTTCGAACAAAATCTTTCTTTAAGTAATTTATTTCAGAATCCTACTATTGCTCAACTCGCAGAACAACTTTGGAACACTGAGGTTCAACAGTCAAATCCCGATTTACTTTCACTCCAACCTCAAGGAAATGCAACCCCTCTATTTATTCTTCCTGGCGCAAACGGACACGGCTTCTATTTTCGAGATTTGGCAATCAATTTAGGAACTAAGCGGCCAGTGTATGGACTCGAAACTCCGGGACGAGATGGCTCTAGCGCACTCCCTGATTCAGTAGCAACTCATGCGAGTCAACTGATTGAGCTATTACGTAAACAGCAAGCTAAAAGTCCATACATATTAGCAGGGTACTCTTCAGGTTGTGCCGTTGCTTTTGAAATAGTTTCCCAACTCGAACAGCAAGGTGAAACGGTGAGTTTACTAGCTATTTTGGACGCTGGACTAGTTTCTAAGCCAGAGTATTTTACTGATAGAGCAGAGCTTGATTGGATTTGGCAATTGATTCGACGAATTGAAGTCTTAAAGGGAGTTTCTTTAGGACTGCAATACGACGATTTAGCGACTCAACCCAATGATCGAGCTAGGTGGGATTTAGCAGCAGACTATCTATATCGACATAATGTTTTACCGGAGCACTCCACCCTTTCTTTACTCAAAACCAATATGAAAGTGATGAAAGTGCTAACGCTCAATTACGCAAATTATCAGCCTACTCATCGAATTTCTGCCCCCATTGTTTTATTCCGCGCTCAAGAAGTTAAGGAGATTGTTTTGCAAGAACTCCAAGCTATTTCTGATTACGACCTACCCGATTGGGGATGGCAAGCCTATACTCAAAAGCCTGTCAAGGTGATTTCTGTACCTGGAAACCACGGACTTATGCTTTATGAACCCAATGTCAAACTATTAGCCACACAATTACAAGTCTTGATGCTAGAGGGAGCAAAGTAGAGTATTCTGACTCCTTATTTATCCCACCCTAAAATAATTTTGCGAGAGGTCTAATGGAAACACTTCCGATCAAAATTTACGATGAAACCCTGCGGGATGGAGAACAACAAGCAGGCATTTTCTTCTCTTACCCAACTAAACAAAAACTTGCCCATCTAATTGCTCAAACAGGAGTTGCTGGATTCAACGTTATGCCCTGTGTATGTGAGCAAGAATCTGAACTGACTAAAACATTAGTATCAGAGGGATTTGATAGATTGATTACTGCCGCTACCTTAATGCAAAAGCAGTATATTGATCTTGCAAAAGACTGTGGTGTTAAGCGCATCATTCTTTTTCATGGTCTTTCCGATCGCCTACTCTTTCTACGAGATCCTCAGATCCGTTTGTTGAATGAGTTTAAAGGAAAAACCATTGATGACGATATCCCAGCAAAAATAATCGAGAGAATTCGCCAAAACGCCATTGATGTAATTGTCGAAAATTTGCACTATGCAACTATGGTTGCTGGTCTCAGAGTAGACTTTGCCGCCGAGGATGCCTCAAGAGCCGATTTTGACTTTTTAGTGCAATGTATCCGTTCTTTTGGCCCTTATATCGAACACTTCATGCTCTGCGATACAGTCGGAGTCCTGACTCCAGAAAAGAGCTATATCTGGATTAACGACCTGCTCCAACGGACAACAGGGGTTGCTTTCGGAGTACACTACCACAATGACATGGGCTTGGCTCTCGAAAATACTCTCCAGTCCATCATGTCCGGGGCTAGTTACGTATCGGGTACATTTTGCGGAATTGGTGAACGAGCTGGAAATGTTGCCATTGAGCAAGTGTTAAATGGGTTGCGAGTTCGCTTTGGAATTGAAGTCAAGGGGATTAACTATGATGCGATCGCTACTGTGACTGATTACATCGAGGAATTGGGTGTTTGTCCAGCTTCACCTTACTCTCAAACTGCTCAACGCCACGAATCAGGTATCCATGTCAATTCTTTGTTTAGCGACCCTCAAAGCTATGCTGCTTTGCCTTACAACAGCATAGAGGTTCTCTTCGGCAAATGGAGTGGAGTCAGTAATTTTCAATATCTATTTGAAAAGCAACTGCAAAATCCTCAACCAAGGAAGCTATATGAAAAAATGCGCTCAGTGATTAAATCTCTTGCTGTTGAGCAAGAACGCTATTTTACAGCCAAGGAGGTATTAGAGTTATGGAAAAATGGAGTCTTTAAATAATCTTTTTTGTCATGTAGTAGCTCGCAGTTATTGTGGAGTGGAAAAAAATATCTGCGATCTACACTACATCCCACAGCTAAAGCATATAGGTTTTGTTTGCAAATTACTGTACACAACCTAAAAGCATTGCAAAATAAAAGATGTAGTCAATATAGTAAAATACCAAAGTTATTCAGTCAGCCTCAAGAGCCTCAACTGATTTTTACAACATGCAATCTAAAACTGTTCTTAATCAACCCATAAAAAATACTACTTCAGCTTTTACTCAATTTTGGGAGAATGTCAAAGCGATCGCAGGCCCTTACTGGTATCCCACAGAGGCATGGGGACGAGCATTTTCAGATGTGATTCGTGCATGGGGAATGCTCATTCTCTTGATATTATTAATCATCACGCTCGTGGGTGTAACTGCCTTTAATAGCTTCGTTAGCCGCTATTTGGTCGATGTCATTATTGAAGATAAAGATTTTAATAAATTTGTTGATACATTATTGGTTTATGGTGCTGCCCTGATCTGCGTAACGCTCTTAGTAGGATTTACTAAATTTATCAGAAAACAAATTGCTCTTGATTGGTATAATTGGCTAAATAATCAAATTTTAGAAAAATATTTTAGCAATCGTGCTTATTATAAAATAAACTTCAGGTCTGATATTGATAACCCAGATCAACGTCTAGCCCAAGAAATCGAACCTATTACCCGAAATGCCCTTAGCTTTTCAGCTACTTTCCTAGAAAAAGTGCTGGAAATGGCGACTTTTTTAATAATTGTCTGGTCAATTTCTCGATTTGTTGCACTTTGTCTCGTTGTGTATACGATTCTAGGCAATGTGATTGCTGTTTACTTGACTCAAGAATTGAATAAGATTAGTCAAGAAGAACTTGAATTTAAAGCCGATTACAGTTATGCACTGACTCATGTTCGTAATCACGCTGAATCGATAGCTTTTTTTCAGGGAGAAAATCAAGAATCAAATATAATTCAGCGAAGATTTAGTAATCTCATAAAAAGTGCTAAACGCAAAATTGATTGGGAAAGAAACAAGGATATTTTTAGCAGAGGATATCAGGCTATTATCCAAATATTTCCATTTATAGTACTCGGACCTTTACATATTAGAGATGAAATTGATTTTGGAGAAGTTGGCCAAGCCAGTTTAGCTTGCAATCTCTTTGCTAATGCTCTGGCAGAATTAATCAATGAATTTGGAACTTCTGGACGATTTTCTAGTTATGTTGAGCGTTTGGGTGAGTTTACAGATGCGTTAGAATTTGTTACCAAAGAACCAGAGAAAGTAAGTACTATTAAAACAATAGAAGAAAACCATCTCGCTTTTGATAATGTTACTTTACAAACGCCCAACTATGAGCAGGTGATTGTTGAAGATTTGTCATTGTCTGTTCAGCCAGGAGAAGGTTTATTGATTGTTGGGCCTAGTGGTCGAGGTAAAAGTTCTCTGTTGAGAGCGATCGCTGGTTTGTGGAACGCAGGAACTGGTCGTCTGGTGCGACCTTCCTTAGAAGAAGTTTTATTTTTGCCCCAACGTCCTTATATAATTTTGGGAACTTTGCGCGAACAGTTACTCTATCCTAATACGAATCGTGAAATGAGCGATGCAGAACTCAAAGAAATTTTGCAACAAGTTAATCTGCAAAATTTGCTCAGTCGAGTGGATGGTTTTGATACTGAAGTTCCTTGGGAAAATATCCTCTCGTTGGGAGAACAACAACGTCTTGCATTCGCACGGCTATTAGTTACTCGTCCTAGCTTTACTATATTAGATGAAGCAACGAGTGCTCTGGATTTGATTAATGAAGAAAAGTTATATCAACAGTTACAATCAACAAAAACAACTTTTATCAGTGTTGGACATAGAGAAAGTTTGTTTAATTACCATCAATGGGTCTTAGAACTATCACAAGATTCAAGTTGGCAACTTGTAAACGTTCAGGATTATCGGCTTCAAAAAGCAAAAGAATTTGTCACTAATCCTCCCAAAAAAGGTGAAATTACAATAGATGTTTTACCCAATAGTGAATCCCAAAGTCAACCAAAAATATCGACACAGATAGACACAATCGTAGGGCTTTCTCATAAGGAAATGCAGACATTAACAGACTCTAGCATTAGCACCATCAGGAGCAAGGCTAGCCTTGGTAAGTCCATTACTACTAAAGATGGCTTTACGTACCGCTATGAAAAAGACCCGAAAGTGTTGAAATGGGTAAGAGCTTAATAACTATTCATAGTTTTGAAAATCAAGGTCATGCTAACTAAACAGCAAAAACAACTAATTACTTACGAAGCTATTTCAATTTACGAACAAACCTATCAATTACCCGTCCTAAAAAATAAGGGTGTAAAAGCAGTTCAAAAAAATATTCGAGAACGGCAAAGATTAATCAAAGAAGGTGTTAGATATCATCATCATTTTGGGGGAATAATTAAGCGAAAAGAAGAAATAAGCCAGGGAGAAGTTTTTAATGAAATCCAATTATTTATCAAAGATTACAGTCATGTAATTGATTTTTTAGAAAGTTATAAGAATAGTTATCATGATTTTTTATTAATTCTTGCGGATGATTTAAAAAAATTATTCAAACAGAAATATTTGGAAATAAAAAATTTAGAAGATGAAAGAATAAAATTAGAGCTAAAAAATAATAAAAACCTGAAAATAATTGATGAACTAAGATGGGAGAAGCAAGAAAACTTTAAAGCAGTTTTACTGTTGAGTAATGCTTATTTTTTAATTTTAGAAAAGATAAGATTGCTTGGCGAAGGAATTAAAAAGCTTGCAGAAGACACAAAAAATCAAAAAGAGATTGTTCAGCAGATAGTTAAAAATTTGGAAGTATATCAAGAGATTTACGAATATCAAAGAAAAGCCTATAAAATTCGCCAAGAGATAGCAAAAATTGCCCATACCGCAATCAATTTTGAAAATTCTTTACAAGATTACTTTAGTCCCTTTCAATATTTAATAGATGAAGTCGTAAAAGTAGATGAATATTTTTACGCAACTGTCGGAGATATTAAAATTTTAGGTGATAATGTTTTAAAGTATCAGTCAAATTTGTTTAACCTTGAAGATAACGAGGCAATTTCTGAAACTTTCCTCGATTTTATGGTGACAAGTTACGATAAAAAAGCCAGATTAAAAGATGCTTTTATTCAATCTCAATTATTAGATTGGCAAATGCATAATTTTGATTTGAGCGAAAATGGTGTCTTTTTAGATAAGGGTATTGATTTAATATCTGACTATATATCCAAGCAACTCACTGATCAAAGAGAAGTGCTAGGCATAGCAGAAGTAAATTTTGTCTCTACAGCGCCTCTATCTACTGTTGAAGACACAGGATTCATGGGACTGACTAATAACAATGTTACGTTAAAAAAAGAACTTTTAAACAATGAAAACATTGATTATACCCAATTGCGGCATCTCCTCGCGCAGCATAAATGGAAAGAAGCCGACATTGAAACCACTAAATTAATGCTAAAAGTCATGAAAAAGAATTATTGGAATGAAGTTTATAAGGAAGATATTGATAATTTCTCTTGTCAAGAACTCCATACCATTGATCAACTTTGGGATCAATATAGTTATGGTTATTTCGGCTTCAGTATTCAGCAAACTATCTGGAGCGAAATGGGTGGTCAAGTCGACTATGAAACAGAAAAGAGACTTGGCGATCGCCTTGGTTGGCGAAAAGAGGGAAAATGGTTAGACTATGAGCAATTAACTTTTAAATTGTCCCCCATGACACCGATGGGACACCTACCAGCCAAATGGTTACACTATGACCAAGAGAGCTTTGACTTATCCCCAAAATCATCTACAGAACACCTTGCAATGGGAGCTTGGCGGGTAAAGTCTTGGTTAGTTTGGCAGATGCATTTATTTTTTTCTCGTGTAAAAATTTGTAACAAAAGTTACCTATGAATTAATCGCATATTTATTAATAATATAAAAAAAAATTTAATAATTTTAGGATAAATATGAGTAATAGTAAACATTCTGATATAGAAATAGAAATTTTACTTTTGGGAAAATGGCGTTTTGATACGTATTCCGAAAAAATTACTATTGAATTTAAAGATGATATGACTTATGAGCAAAACAGGGTTCAAATACTTCTTTTCTCTAAACCTAAAGAATTTCTAACAGGTAATAAATTTACTGGTGTATGGTACGTAACTCAAAAAAAGTTACATTTAAATGTTAGAACTATGCCAAAATCATTTTTTAATTTAAAGGTGCCACTAGCTTTTAAGATTTCTTTGGCAGATATGATAGCTACTTTAGGTTCTGTGTTTATGCCAGAAAATTATGAAGTTCTTAGAATTAATAACTCTAAATTTCTCATAAAAGATAAAGAGCAATCAATTATTGGGACAAGAATAAATAATAGTAGGAAGTAATATAGTTCGTAAATTCTCTTTCCTATGACTGCAAACTCAAACGTGACAACATTTCTGGCTAGAGGGACTGATACTTTTAAGATTTAAAAATATAAAGGGAGTCATCCGGCTGCCATTCTGTGTGTGAGATAGCAAAATATACGACATCATGACCGTAATAGCTAGCATTCTTTTCGTACTTCATCCCTACCTTTTGAATCACACGCACTGAAGCGATGTTTTCTGGATGTGCGATCGCTACTATCCGATCTAGTTTTGCTTGCCAAAATCCAAACTTTAAAGTTGCTTGTGAGGCTTCAGTCCCCAGTCCCATGTTCCAATAGGACTTGTCAAACACATAGCCAAGCTCAACTTCCGGTGTATTTTCTAGAAAACTAAGTCCACAACGACCAATCATCTTACCAGTTTCTTTGTATATTACCGCCCACATCCCAAAGTTGTGTTTTTGCCACTGTTGGATATGTTTGCTTAAACTTGCCTGGGTTTGTTCTCTTGTTCTTGGCAACAGATACCTCATGATTTCTACATCGCTGTAGAGGCGAAATAGGTAATCAAAGTCGTTTAGAGAGAAGTGCCTTAGTTGCAGCCGCGCAGTTTCGATTTCCATAATTACCCCGATTCAGAATTAAATTTACAAAATGTAAAAAGAATCATCTGAGCGCCATTCTGAACGAGCCAGAGAATAATACACTGCATCTAAGTTATAAAACTGAGCATTTTTCTTGTATTTCAAGCCGCTTTTCTCCATTACACGACGCGAAGCTGTATGTTCTGGTGCAGTGATAGCTTCCTCAAAGCCATACCTCAAGCTTGCCTTTGCGGCTTCGCTGGCAATTCTTTGATTTCAATGAGGTACACCCGTAGGGGCACGGCAGTGCCGTGCCCCTACACTCTAGGTGAATACCTCATAACTGCTGGGTTGCTCAAAATGGGAGCAAGTTCATCCAAATCTTGAGGAGTATAGGGTCTTAGTAGTAGTCTTGCGGCTTCTATCTGAGGCATGGTATCAGAATAGGAAGATAAATGCTACTTTAAACAAGCGTATTTTTTTACAAACATTAATATAAAATATAATGCTCTTACTATGAGCATCTATCAATCTCTGAAAAAATCTTATACGCAAGACCGTCGGCGTGAAAATGACTGGCGGTTGTTCTTGCGTCTAGTTCCTTATGCCCGTCGTAGCGGACGGCTATTGACGCTGTCGATGTGCCTACTCGTACCGCTTGCCTTGGCTAATGCCGTACAACCGCTGTTGATTGGCCAAGTTATCTCCCTGATTCGCAATGAACCAAACACTTACGAATTTCTCAGGAATCGCCCCTTGTCCGAAGGGCTAAATATTCTGGAGGGATTATTGTTGGTTGCGATCGCAATCCGCTTGATTTTGACGGGCTACCAAGGTTACGTAGTACAGAAGCTAGGACAAGAAATCACCGCAGCAATTCGCCAAGACTTATTCCAGCATGTGACATCTCTCGCAGTACGCTTTTTTGACCGCACGCCCGTAGGTAAATTAATCACCAGAATCACCAGCGATGTGGAAGTTTTAGGCGATGTATTTTCTACCGGGGCAATTGGCATTGTGTCCAATTTGTTTTCCATGCTGGTGATTTTGGGTTTAATGTTTTCCATCGAATGGCAACTCACTTGCTTGCTGCTATTGATGTTGTTACCAGTTACCTGGTTAATAGTTTATATTCAGCAACAGTACCGCAAAGCCAATTACAAAGGCCGGGAAGAACTTTCTATCCTAAACTCACAGCTACAAGAAAATGTGCTGGGCATTAACGTAGTGCAGTTATTTCGCAGGGAAAAATTTAATGCCGAATTGTTTCGCGCTACAAACAGCCGCTACACTCAGCAAATGGATCAAACCATCTTTTATGATTCATTTATTTCAGCAACCTTAGAATGGATTGGTTTGATTGCGATCGCAGCTGTTTTGTGCATGGGTGGTTGGTTACTGTTAGGAAAAACTTTGGCTTTTGGGACTTTATCTGCATTTATCTTGTATGCCCAACGATTATTTGATCCTTTAAGGGATTTTGCCGAAAAATTTACAGTAATTCAAGCTGGTTTCACTGCCATTGAACGCGTAGGCGACATATTGGATGAACCAATAGAAATCCGCGATCGCGCCAACGTGCGCTTCTCAATATTTGATGCCAAATTTGGCTACATAGACGAGATAGTTGCAAATCTAGAATCCCCAGACCTCACTTCCCCGCCTGAACTGGGAGAAATCCGTTTTGATCATGTTTGGTTTGCTTACAAAAACGATGAATACGTAATTAAAGACTTAGATTTCACGATTCATCCTGGTGAAAAAGTGGCATTAGTCGGCCCCACAGGTGCGGGTAAAACTTCGATCATCCGTCTTTTGTGCCGCCTCTACGAACCTACTCAAGGGCGCATTCTCATAGATGGCGTAGATATTCGAGAGGTACCACAGGCAGAACTGCGGCGTTATATGGCAGTCATTCTACAAGAAGGCTTTTTGTTTGCTGGGGATGTTAAAAGCAATATTTCTTTAGGAGATGGCTATACCGTTGAACAGATTCAACAAGCAGCAGAGGAAACCAACATTGCCCAGTTTATAGAAGAACTACCCCAAGGTTATGATACTCAACTTCGAGAACGGGGCACAAATATTTCTAGTGGTCAAAAGCAGCTTTTAGCTTTTGCACGGGCTGCCATTCGCAGTCCCCAAATTTTAGTACTAGATGAAGCTACTGCTAGTTTAGATGTTGGGACAGAAGCTTTAGTTCAAGAGGCATTAAACCAGCTTTTGCTCAGACGTACCGCTATTATTATCGCTCATCGCCTGTCTACGATTCGCAATGTAGACCGGATTTTTGTTCTGAAGCGTGGCGAATTAATCGAGCAGGGAAGTCACGATCAACTACTGCAACAAGGAGGGCTTTATGCCACTTTGCATAACTTGCAGATGTTGGGAAGTTAGGATATTTTCAGGATACTCCTAAGTTGGCAAACAGCGATCGCTATCTCTGTGACGACATCTATACCAACAAGTGAAAAATCAGGGTGTCTTATTTAGAGTAAAATAAAACACTTTTAAAAACTAGCTGTATCGCTCCTTAGCTTACAGTTTAGCTACATTTTAAGTTAAAAAAAATCAAGAACCAGTTTAAAAATTTTTCCCGCCGCCATTAGTGAAAAACTGTAGATAGTTCTTGGCGTTGCTAATTGAATACATAAAAGAGCTTCATGCTCCAGAGAAATCTGACCAAAGGAATTCTCTACCCAGAATTACGGTGAGTCAGAAAAAAAGCACCTGATAGTTTTTTCTTAAGCACGTTTTTGCAATGATTCATATTCAAATTCAGGAACGCATAGTTGTTTTTTAAAGTAAGAACGGTAGAGTTCGCAACGCGGTAGGATGCGATCGCCTTCATAAGTTATCAACCCCAAGCTTTCGAGTTTATGAGCATAAATGGGATTCAGGGAAATGCTTTGCTTTGCGGTCATAACTTCAACATATGCCTTTACCAAATTGGAATTTTCTTGCAGAATTGCCCAGTGTCGCCATAAATGATAACGATATATACCGCCGTTAGCCATCGCCTCCTGTATGAGTTCTTCTAAGGTGATTCCTTGACAGCATAAATAATACAGAGCAATCCTAATTAGTGCTGGATGTCCCCCCACAAGGGACATCAGTTGGGTAACCTGCTTACTAGAAGTCCAGTCTAGCCCATGCCGTTGCGCTAAATATTCTACTTGGTGCTCAGTAAATTCTGGTAGCCGAATCGGGAGTCCGATATTAAATGGGGAGCGGTTGATATCTAGGGAAACATACACTTCTGTAGAATAAACCACCACTAGCCTCAGTTTCTGTAAGTTGGTATCTTGTCTTGCTTCTTCATACCAAGAACGCAACAAACCAAAGAACTCCTCAGCAATTTGAGGATATTCAAAAAAGCGGTCAACGTCATTTAAGACTAAAACTACTGGACTTTGACTCTGCTTGAGCAAATAAGATTGCAAGTATAAACTGCAACTCAACTTACAACCTATTTCCTCATGCCAATTTTCATCTAGCTTGGGGTCAATGCCTAATTCTGTTGCAATTTGCCAGCAAAAAGAACGCAAAAGCTTGTTTAAGTCTGTCAGACAGTTGGCATCGATTTGCTTGCAATTCAGGTTTACTGGGCGATAACCTTGCATCTGGGCAAAGGCTAACAGCCTCAGTACAAGAGAACTTTTTCCCATCTCTCTTGGTGCTCGAATCCGAATCACACAGCCTGGTTGAATTATTTCTCGATAAACTAGTTCCTCAATGGGGGGACGTTCTACATAGAAGGGGGAATCTAGGGCTACGGGGCCATCTGGATATGACCAAAGATTTTCGAGTTGGTTATGGTGTTGAGTCGCAAATGAATCTAGGGATAAAAGGGGTGATATTTTTTTTTCTTCTGTATCTAAACTGAGTAAGTAACTTCGACTTTCAGAATTATTCGGTTCACTCAGGATTGAATAGTCTTCCCTTTGTAATTCTAGATTAAAGGCACTAAAGCACAATTTCAGGGTTTTTTGATCCACACCTGTATTCAATGACCATAATCGATTCAGAGTCTTGGTAGAAACACTCATGCGATCGCCTAAATCTTCTAGAGTGAAGCGTTCGCCATTGTTTTGAACCTTTTCCATAGCCAGAATTGCCGCTTGCAAACGCTTCAACCCAGCGATCGTTAGGACAATTCCCCGTCTTCGCGTGCTCTTAGATTGCTTCATATCGCTAATTATCTATTTGCTTTTTTATTTACTGTCTTAACTATCTCCTCATTGTTTCATGTTTTTAAACAGTTATTCAACAGTTAATTAGCTGTTATATAATTATTGTTTCATAGGTAAAAAAAGATACGCATCTACTTTGTGGCAGTTAGATGAGTGGGTATAAAAAAACAAAGCTATATTGCATTGATTGTAATTTTTTCTTCCCCTACAGAAAGCTGCTGACGCATCTGCATCAACTGTCTTTTACTACTTGCAAATAAAAAATCACAAGCCTTAATAGCTCAGTTTATTTATGCCTACTGACTAGGTTATTACCTAAAGTTATTTCTTATGTAGTATTAATCTAGATTTTGCAGTGCAAATGTATCAAACAAGGTGTAGGCAATGTCTACGATGGGCTACGCTTACGCTTCTAAAAATTACGCAGTCTTTGCAACACACAGTAGGGGTGCACAGCTAGCTGTGCACCCCTACTAAAGACCTATATTTTATGCAACTGAGAAACGCTACAATCTATTATCAGGAAGGGTAAGCGCGTTACCCAAGTATTAGAAGAGTTCGGTGGTTACACACCAGCGTCCCTATTATGACTCTTTTATTGGCAAAAGAGTATTAGTACTTGCTACCAACAAAATATTGTAACGCATTTAGCGCCGAACTTTGTTAGAGATGTCTTGGCCTGCCCGTGCCGCACTGTCCCCTACATCGCTAGCAGTTTCCTGAGCGCCCTCTACGTAGCCTGAACCAAATTCCTTAAAGGCTTCTGCTGACTCTCCTGCAATCTTCTGAAGTCTTTCACCAGGAGAGCCTTCCGTTTCACGAGCTTCTTTATTCCACTGTCCTATTGTTTTCGGTCTTTGAGCATCATTTTGCTCTACCTGTTCGCGGACTCTCTCCTTTAAGCCTTTGTCATTCTGCCCATAAGTAACATTCGTCGTCAGCACGAGAAAACCAACTAGGACAACAGCCAAAAAACGTTTTACCTGAAGTCCATTAAGTAGAGAACTGATGTTACCAATCGTCCTAGAAATCAAATTTATCATTGCTAATTAGCTTATTTTTTGACTACAAATAAAGATTAACTATAAAAAGATAATTAACCTTCTAGCAAAAGGCATATTTTAGTTATAAAAAAGAAATAATTTTTAAATCTTGGGGAAGAGGTGATTTGTGAGCTATATGGATATTTACCATTCGTCTATGGGTACAAGCAACGAGCAATACTGCCTTTTTACAGAGAGTTTGTATAACAACCGAGAGAGATAATTATCCGAAAGCGAATGCTGAATGAATACATCAAACTGTTATTAGAAATTAGATAAAGGTCTAAAAATTCCCTTATTTATACTTTTTAAAAGCTCCTAAAGTAAATTATAATGCTCCAAAAATTACAACAATTCCAAGCAATTATAGCTTATAAAAGCTCAGGAAATTTGGGTGATATTGCCATTCTTAAATCTGAGTTTTTCGGTGCCAAAGTTTCTCCAATATTTGCCTCCAAACTACAACCAGTAGCGGGATATTATCCCGTAATTGATTTGAACCAATTAAGTCAATATCCCCAAGGCTCTTTTGGACGAGAATATGCCAATCATATGCGGATAAATCAACTAAAACCATTAAACATCAGCCCGGAACTAGAAGACATTGCCAAACGCAACCTATTTGCTCTGCGATATTTAGTCACCCACGATATTTTTCATGTATTGCTTGATTTTGATACCACCTACGCGGGAGAAATTGGTGTACTTGCTTTTGCTGCTACACAAAACTACAGTCAATCACTGCAAATCGGTTTGTGGTTGGCTAGATTGCTCTATCCCATCTTGGCTCCCCAACAAACCAAAGCGATTTTCGTCAACCTAGCGAAAGGGCGAGAACTAGGTAAAAAAGCTGATTTTATGTTGGGCTACCGCTTTGAAGACCATTGGGAAGAACCAATTGAGGATGTAAGAAAACGGTTGGGATTAAGATAAATTTAGCCAATTAATCCGAAAAAAGCATTTTCCTGCTCAATAACAGCTTTTTTGGAAGTTTAGCTCTTTTTTTATAAAACATGCTTGAGTTTCCTTCGGCTTACAAATGTAGCACTAAATACATTTTTAATGCTACATTTGGTTTTTAATACAGATAGGAATAAAAAAAACATGTATCTATAGTTAGATAAATTATCTATCTTAAGATATACATAATTCCTAAAGAGCTACTAATAACAATCATTAGTCAGCCAATTTTTAGGCTAGAGGCAAAGTTTTGTCTAACTGAGTGGATTTATACCGTAATTCCTAGATATTTGAAGGGCTTACAGACGACAAATTAATCCACATTTTTCCTCAATACGAGAACTGCTTTAGGTGGAAAGCCAAAGGATGAAATACTGGATAAAGAAATTAGCAATTTGTATAGTATTACTGTATAACTTGCTCCTATCAAGTGATTACGCAGGAGCAAACCAACTTTCAAATATTGATGTGCAACAGCTAAATGCACTCCCGGTAGTTGAAAACTTAGCAAGTGCTGACAATAATCTTGCTAAGAGTAGAAAAGAAGATTTTTGTCGAGTGCATGAGGTTGCCAAAAGAATAGATAAATTAGAGGGACTCTTCACAGTTTATTGCAGTGAGGATTCGGGCAAAATTTACTTAGAAATTAAACCAGAGCAACTAAATAAAGACTATCTAGCTATAGTGACATTAGAATCGGGCGTTGGGGAAAGGGGAATTTATAGTGGATTACCTCTTTCTGATTTTCTCTTCTACTTTCAACGAGTAAACAATAGATTGCACTTTGTTGTGCGTAATGTGAAATTCCGTGCAGAAAGTAGACCAGAACAGCGATCGCTTGCGCGTTCTTTTAGCGATTCAGTTCTTTATTCGCTCGAAATATACACTATTGATCCGCACAGTAAAAATATTCTGATCAACCTGGATGAACTGCTAATGCAGGATTTTCCCGGATTAACTCCCCTATTAAAATACTCTTTGCAAGCTGATTACCACTTGGATGCACACAAGTCTTATTTGGGAGATGTTAACAGCTTCCCAGAAAACGTAGAAATTGATTCTATTTACGGTTTTTCATCACCAGAAGGAGCAAATTTAGTCACCGTACCCGATAGCAGGGCACTCACTCTGAAGGTACACTACAGTTTTTCTCAGCTTAGAGAAAACACTGGTTATATTCCCAGACTTGCAGATGACAGAGTAGGATATTTTATTACTGCTTTCCAAGACTTCTCTAATAATAATGCTCATGAATCATTTGTTCGTTACATCAATCGTTGGCATCTAGAACCATCCGATCCTAAGGCTCCTTTATCTCCACCCAAAAAGCCAATTGTGTTTTGGATTGAAAATGCTGTGCCAATAGAGTACCGCGGTGCAATTCGTGAAGGTGTTTTGATGTGGAACAAAGCATTTGAAAAAGCTGGATTTCAAAATGCTATTGAAGTGCAGCAAATGCCAGATGATGCTGACTGGCAACCGGCAGATGTACATTACAACACTATTCGCTGGTTCAATTCTTTAGATGCAGGTTTTGCCAGAGGCCCAGTGCGCGTTAATCCATTCACCGGGGAAATATTGGATGCAGATATTATTGTGGATGCCAATATGGTGCGCTCAATTCAGCAAGAATATCACGCACTTATGGATGGGCACTTTTCCCAACTGGGTAAAAACTCATGTCCAGCTAATTTATCTGCAATGTTATCGAAAGGTTTTAAAGCTTTTCCTGAACAACATT
Source organism: Nostoc sp. UIC 10607 (assembly GCF_047228265.1). Classification (NCBI taxonomy): domain Bacteria; kingdom Bacillati; phylum Cyanobacteriota; class Cyanophyceae; order Nostocales; family Nostocaceae; genus Nostoc; species Nostoc sp. UIC 10607. The sequence goes on from NZ_JBIQNW010000018.1 coordinate 116,186, forward strand.
TAGCAGACAATGAACTGTGCTATAGCATGGAGTCTTCATCTCAAGCAGCGATGGGGGCGTTGGTGTTGTCAATTTTGCCAAGCACTACACCCAGTAGTGAAACGATGAAAGAGTATGTGCATCAATACTTGCGTTCTCTCATCGCTCACGAAGTCGGGCACACTCTCGGTTTACGCCATAATTTCCACGGCAGCACCATGTTAGCGCCCGAAGAATTAAATAATACTGAAATCACTCACACAAAAGGTTTAGTGGGTTCGGTGATGGACTATCTACCCGTGAATATAGCTCCACAGGGAGTACAGCAAGGTGATTATTTCCCAGGAGTTGTTGGGCCCTACGACGAATGGGCAATTGAGTATGGTTATAAAAAAAGCCAATCAGTAGCACTTGAAGGAATCATTCCAGAATCAGAAAAAAGTTTTTTAGAGCAGATTGCCCTAGTGTCGCCTCAACCAGAATTATCTTATGCAACTGATGAAGATATCTGGGACATTAATCCTTTGGCAAATGTCTGGGACATGAGTAGTGATGTGCTACTTTATTCGCAATGGCAAATGGATAATGCTCGTTTTATGTGGCAGCACCTTGATAAAGGTTATCTATCGAAAGGAGAAAGTTATAGTAACCTGCGTGGCTCATTCAATAGAGTACTTAAATATTATTTTCGCAACGCCACCTTGCTTTCTAAATACATTGGTGGACAATCTTTTCGGCGTGTCCATGCTAGTGATGATGCTTCTTGGGCATTTGTACCAGTTTCACTTTTAAAACAACGTCAAGCATTGACAAAGCTTCAAGAGTATGTGTTTGCTGAGAATGCTTTCAGCTTTTCACCACAATTGCTCAATCAACTAGCACCATCGCGCTGGGAACACTGGGGTAGTTCTGTACCTAACAACCGCCTTGATTATCCAATTCACGATCGCATTCTGAGTTTCCAGAGTGCGGTACTGCGATCGCTACTAGACAGCGATCGCCTGAATCGTTTACAAGATATAGAATTGAAAACCCAGCCTGGAGAAGCGCTTTCCATCCCGGAACTGTTAGACACCCTGCAAACAGGCATCTGGACAGAAGTTTTAACTCCAGAAGAACCAAAGCCAATTTCTAGCATTCGCCGTTCATTGCAACGGGAATATCTGAATATTTTGCTAGAGATGATGTTGGGTACTACTGATACACCTGAAGATGGTCGGACACTGGCTTGGTATGAATTGCGCCAACTGCAAAAAGCGATTGATGTCAGACTCAAACAACTGAGTGAAAGCCTTGATATTTACACCCTAGCCCATTTAGAAGCTTCTGGCGATCGCATCACTAAAGCATTAAATGCCCAGTTACTTTCTAAATAGGAGGTTTGGCTTATATCTGGGTCGGTGATCCGAACGGCGTACAAAGCCAAATTCTGGCTACTTGGATTTTTTATGCTGTTCTCAATCAATTATTTATTAATGTGGCGTAGTTTACCGCCGTAGGCATCTTGATGGTTCCGGGATTTCTAATCGCCAGGACTACATCCGTTTTAAATCTTGTAAAACGGCGGCGGCTGATTGATAGCGATCGCTAAAATGATAGCAAACCATCTTATCTAAAATTGCCGCTAACTCTTCACTCACTTGCACCGTTTCTCGCCACATCACATTACCCGTTTCTGGATCTGGGTAGAGTTCTTGCGGTGGTATCCCAGTTATGGCTTGAATAGCAATCATTCCTAAAGCATAGATATCACTGCACAAGCGGGGATGACCGGCAAATTGTTCTGGAGGTGCATAACCCCGCGTCCCGATGGCTACTGTGGCTAATTCTGTTTGCTCACTACTGGGCGGTTGCATCAATTTGACAGCACCAAAGTCAATCAATACCAGCCGATTATCTTGAGCGCATCTAATAATATTAGTCGGTTTGATATCACGATGAATCACTCGATGTTGATGAACAAATTCTAGAACTTCTAAAACTTGTTTGAGCATCTCAATTACAAATGATTCGTTCTGCACATTTTGCACAGGTGGTAATTCTTCACTTAAGGTATGTCCCTCAATATATTGTTGAATTAAATAAAATTCTTGGTCATCTTCAAAATAAGCAAGTAGTTCGGGAATCTGATGATGTCTACCCAAAGATTGTAAAATTTCAGCTTCACTATTAAACAACCTGCGAGCAACTTGCAAAAACCGTGTATCTTGGCGGGCTGGCATTAACTTTTTCACTACACAAATCGGATTACCCGGTCGTTGAGTATCCTGTGCTAAATAAGTGCGACCAAATCCACCAGCACCGAGAGTTTGAGATATTTTGTAGCGTCCACTCAAAAGCAAATCACCTGATTTTGTTTCTCGTGAATCAATTGGGGGAAGAAAATCAATAGACGAATCGGGAATTGCTGTTTTGTCTTCTAAGAGGACATTTAATTGGGCGATCGCTTCTTGTTGTTTTTCAACTTGCAGAATAATCACCTGAGTTTGTCGCTGATTTTGGTAGCTAGTATAAGCAATCACACAGATACTACTAATCACCAAAGCAAGCGCAGAAGGGATTAACGGCACCCATCCGGCTTGCAAAAACAAAGCAACGCAGATTAATACCAAGCCAAGTAGAGTTGTCCCTACTACTACTAGCAAATGCAACGGATTTTGCCATCGCCATGCTAAAACACTACCTAAAAGCGACCAACCCAACACCCAAATCAGTTCCATCCAGTCTGGCCAATACCAAATTAGCGATCGCCCATCCAACACTGTACTGATCAGTTGACTGGCTATCTGTGCATGAATAAACAGAGCAGGCATTCTAGCTGGTTGATCTGGCAAAGCGCTGTAGGGTGTATAAAAACCACCTGGAGGTAAATTAGCCGCAGTAGTGCCAATAATTACAAGACGGTCTTTGACTAAATTGGGGTTGACTTGTCCAGTGAGGACTTGTGTGAGGGTTACTTGGTCGGCGAGGCTGTCGGGGTGACGGTAATTTAATAATATTTGATAGCCATCTGCATCCAGATGTTGGTAGCTACCGGAATTAGCTTGTAAACGCCAGAACAGGGTTTTACCTAACTGAAAATCTCCTTTCTTAGTAAAGTGGTATTCAATGCCTTGTCTTTCCAGATAATTAATTGCAATGAGGGCACCAAATGCAAATGATGTTGTACATTTCTGGTCTGTAGAGTTAGCAAATAACAAACTACGGCGCAGTATTTGGTCGTTTTCATTGTCAGCAACCACATCGCTAAACCCAACATTATCTATAGGGACATTCGGCGGCGGTGGAATTTCATCTCTACCCAAGCTGCTGAACAAGCAGGTGCTGATGATGTTATCTTGATTTTGCAGATTAGCCGCCAAATTGTTGTGTTCTGGTTGGAAAAGATATAAACCAACAATTCGCGGTTGATAAGACTCTATTTTCTTTAATAGCTGATTGATTGTCCGATCTGATAGAGTCCATTTCTCTCGTTTGAGATCCTCATCAGTGATTTTTACTAGCAAAATCCGCCGATCGGGTGCTTGTGCTGGACGCGATCGCAACATCTGGTCATAAACTCTTAACTCCCAAGGCTGCAACCATTTGAGTTCCCGAACTCCCCAGATAAAGGCGGTGACTCCCACACTGGTAACCAAAATAATTTGCAACCAGCTTTTGCTCTTGGAAGTTTCACGGGAATCCTGAACTTTGACAAAGGGGACACGGAGTTTTTCTAATAGTCCACTAATCACGGCGTTGCGGCGGTAGCCTGAATTGGGTAGATGTTGCAGGCGCAGAAGTTAATTTTCGGAATCTAGGTTAATAGCTATTTAACCTGAAGCTCCTATTAATGTAGCAATTTACTTGCTGGTTAGAGACCTTGGCGTACTCTTACTCTTAAAATTGAGACACAGCGTCAACCACAGAATAAGACAATCGCGCTATACGGCTAATTCTCTGTTTGAGATTTGTGAGCATCTTCAACAGAACTGGCAATTGGGAAAGAAATAGGACTAGAAGATGGGGTTAGTGAATCTAACTGGGGTTGTTCTAGTGATGCTTCGATACTCGGATCATCAAAATAAGAGCCAACGATTTTATCGTAGTTAGAAGCAACTGCTAAAAAAGCACCACCCAAAATATAGATAGGTAATGGCAGATTGAATTCTTGCAACCAGTCAAACAGTTCTGCTAAAGCAAATAGCACAAAAAAGCAGGCAAGCCAAACCCTCATATTTTCATTCCCTGGATTAAAACAACTCTATTACTAGCTTAAATAGCTTGAATGATAGTTGATGTAGTACATAATCACCAACTTACAACCTCTATAACTCTAGATAGATGTAGTGAGAGTTATAGCATCTGCTATATTCCAATATCTAGTAGAAAAATAAAAATATATTTAGCTTATGCCAGCAATCGAACAGCCAAAGATTGCAGAGTTGGTTCGTGAGACTCGGCAGTGCCTCAAACTTTCACAGGTAAAACTGGCAACGATGTTAGGGGTTTCGTTCCACACTATAAACCGATGGGAAAACGGACGGACACGACCTTCGCCACTGGCTATGAAAGAAATTGAAAAGCTATTATACCAAATGGGAGAACCCGGTAAAGCGCTTTTAGCCAGATACTTTCAAAAATGAGGAGCAGAGACTGTGACTGCTGAAGTGACAGCAACTATCACCCAAGACGTTGAACAAGTCTTAGCTAGGATCAGCGATGCTTTTGTCATATTGGATCGCGAATGGCGCTACACCTACGTTAATGACAAGCTAGCTGAACTAGCTGGGATAAATAAAGAAGACTTCTTAGGCAAGAGTATTTGGGAGTTTCCTGACACAGTTAATAGCATACTCTACACTGAACTGTACCGGGCTGTTGCCGAACAAGTTCCAATAAATTTTGAGTATTTCTATCCAAAATGGCATCGCTGGTTGGAAAACCGCGTCTATCCCTCAGAAACTGGCGTATCATTCTTAATTACAGATATTACTGAGCGCAAACGCAGCCAACAGCTTTTAACTGCCCAGTATGCGATCGCTAACCTCCTCTCTGAGGCGACTACGCTTGTGAATGCAGTTCCAGCTATTTTACAATCCTTGTGCGAAAGTTTAGGATGGCAAGCTGGGATCATCTGGAGTGTTGACGATGAAGCTAATGTTCTCCAGCGCATGAGTACTTGGTATTCATCTGACTTGGAGAAAGAGCCATTCAACCAACAGACAATTGCTTTGGGTGAAGAGTTACCCGGTCAGATTTGGGCAAGTGGTCAACCTGTTTGGATTTCAGAACCCGCTCAAAACGAGAATTTTTTTGCCGCCGCCATCGGATTTCCGATTCGGCTGGGTAATAAAATTTTAGGTGTGATCGAATTTTTCAGCGACGAAATTTCAGAACCTGACACTAATTTACTCCAGATGATGAGTGCGATCGCCACTCAAATTGGTCAGTTCATTGAGCAGCAGCGAAGTTCGTCGTTACTGCAAGAAAGTGAGGAAAAATATCGTCGGATTTTTGAAACCTCAGGTGTCTCGATTGGGGAAGAAAATTCACTTGATAATCTAAAAGCTCAAGAGGTTACAGATTTGCGGCAATATTTGGGTGAACAGCAGCAAGTAGAAGAAAATCTGCGTCATAGTGAAGCACGCTACCGCTCACTGGCAGAAGCAAGCGCATCCATAGTCTGGTGCGCGGGGCCTTGGGGCAACGTTGTTGACGAGATTCCAACTTGGGAGGCGTTCACTGGGCAAAATCCCGAAGAATACAAAGGATGGGGTTGGGTTGACGCACTGCACCCAGATGACCGGACATCTGTAGCTGCTATTTGGCAACAGGCCTTTTTTGGACGCAGCGTTGCAGTTGCCGAATATCGTGTTCTGCGGCATGACGGCGAATACCGTTACATGAAGATACGCGGTGTGCCTATACTCGATGAAACAGGCGAAATCGAGGAATGGGTAGGAATGTGCGTAGATATCAGCGATGTCTACGACGAGCTTCGCTTACGCAAACAAGCTGAGGCAGAACGTGAGCAATTGCTGGCGCTACTGAAAACAGAACAGGCTCGCTTGGTTGAAGCTAACGTTCTGCTTGATACCCTCTTCAATAACGCACCTATAGGTATTGGCTTATGGGATGAGAAATTGAGATACGTTCGATTGAATGATGCTTTAGCTGAGATTAATGGTTTTCCCCAAGAGGTGCATATCGGTAAGACCGTCGCCCAACTGCTACCTGGGGTAGATTCTGCGGTGATGGAAGCTTTCCAGTATGTGATCGAAACGGGAGAATCTATTGCCCAAGAGGCCAGCGGAGAGACACCAGCCGCGCCTGGAAAGCAGCGGCACTGGTCGGTAAATTACTATCCGATTAAACTACCCGGTGACATTACCTGGGTGGGTGCAATCTGCCAAGAAATCACGGAGCGCAAGCAAGCAGAAGTCGAGCGTGAACAGCTGTTTGAGCGGGAGCAAGCGGCTCGTGTTGAGGCTGAAACTGCCAAAGAGCAAGTTACTAAGATTTTAGAAAGTATCACTGACGGCTTTCTTGCCTTTGATAGTGAATGGCGCTTTACTTACCTCAATCATGAGGGAAGCAGAACTCTGGGGCGTTCCTGCGAGGATCTGCTCGGAAAAAATTTGTGGTCAGAATTCCCAGAACTGGCTGGTACTAGCTTTGGTCAGCTTTATCAAAGGGCAGTTGATCTAGGAATGCCGCTTGAGCTTGAAGATTATTACCCACCCTTTGATGCATGGTTTACGGTTCGCGCCTATCCTTCATCCACAGGGTTATCGCTTTATTTCCGTAACATTAATGTCCGCAAGCAGGCAGAGGCAAAACTGCGCGAGAGTGAGGCGTGTTTTCGGCTGCTGGCTGAGAATTCAACTGATATTATTTCACGTCATACAGTAGATGGAACTCTTCTGTACGTTTCACCAGCTTGCTACACAGTATTGGGGTATCAACCAGAGGAACTAGTAGGTCATCACAGCCAGGAGTTAGTTCACCCAGACGATTTGGTAGAGATTGCTAGTAATTACCCAGTCAATGCCGATTTACCAGATATTTATACCATTACTCACCGTGCTCGTCACAAAGACGGAAATTATATCTGGTTGGAAGCAACTATTCGAGCTATTCGCGATCGCCAAACTAAAGAAATTGTAGAGATGCAGGCATCATCGCGCGATATTACTGAGCGCAAGCAGGTAGAGGAGGAGCAGCGTTTTCTAGCTGAAGCTAGTGGAATTTTGGCTGCATCATTGGACTACGAGACAACCTTAGCCAGTTTGACGCGTTTAGCAGTGCCTAAAATAGCTGATTGGTGCTTAGTTGATATTATTTATGACAATCAATTAGTCCGCAGGATTGCAGCAGCCCATGCCAATCCAGAGAAACAAGAATTGGTAGAACAGTTACAAAATTATCCGCCTGATTTGACACGAAGAGAAGGTGTTGCTGAGGTAATACGGACAGGCAAGTCACAAATTATTCATTTTATTTCTGATGAACAGATGCAAGCGGCAACCCAGAACACCGCTCACCTAAAAATCTTGCAAGAACTAAATCCTACATCTGGCATGAGTGTACCGCTCATAGTTCGAGGAAAGGTGTTAGGAGCCATGAATTTGGTATCTTCTTCAGGTCGTCGCTACGACACCAAAAGCCTAATGTTAGCTGAGGAGTTGGCTTGTCGTGCTGCCGTAGCCGTTGATAATGCCCGACTCTATACAGAAACAGAGCAATCTCAACAGGCGACTTTACGGGCAGCATCTCGCACTGCGCGTCTGCAAACCATTACCGCTGCGCTTTCTGAATCTCTAACTCCGGCACAGGTTGCTGAAGTAATTGTAGAGCAAGGTATGGCAGCTATGAGAGCTAGTTCTGCTTTAGTAGCACTAGTGACTAAAAGTGGTACTGATCTGGAAATTATCCGAACCGTTGGTTATCAACAAGAAGCAGTAGATTCATGGCGTCGATTTTCTATTAATGCATCCGTACCACTGGCAGAAGCAGTGAGAAACAAGCAGCCCATCTGGCAAGAGTCAACAACAGCAAGAATTGCTCGTTACTCACATCTTGCTAAAGAATATGCCCAGCTTGACTACGGCGCTTGGATTTCAATTCCATTGATCATCGAGGGACGAGCCATAGGGGGAATGTCTCTAGCTTTTGCCGAGATTCAGGAGTTTAATCAGGATGACCAAGCCTTTATGTTGGCATTAGCACAGCAGTGCGCTCAAGCAATGGAACGTGCCCGCCTATACGAGGCAGAGCAAACGGCACGCGAAGCAGCAGAAAACGCCAACCGGATTAAAGACGAGTTTCTAGCAGTCCTTTCTCATGAATTGCGATCGCCACTCAACCCAATTTTAGGATGGTCTAAGCTACTCCAAACCAAAAAACTTGATGAAAAGACAATCCCTCAAGCCCTGAAGACTATTGAGCGAAATGCTACATTACAAGCTCAACTAATTGAAGACTTGCTGGATATCTCCCGGATTTTACAAGGTAAACTTAGCCTGAATATCTACCCAGTTGATTTGACATCTGTGATTTCGGCAGCAATGGAAACAGTCCGGTTGTCGGCAGAAGCTAAGTCAATTGAGATGCACATCAGCCTGAAACCAAATTTGGGGCAAGTTTTGGGTGACTCCAGCCGATTGCAGCAAGTCGTCTGGAACCTGCTCTCAAACGCAGTTAAGTTTACACCTGCGGGCGGACGGGTTGACATCCGACTATCATCATGTACTAATTCCAATTCCAACTCAGCACTAATTCAAGTCAGCGACACTGGCAAAGGTATCGACCCCAATTTTCTACCTTATGTGTTTGAATATTTTCGCCAAGAGAACAGCAGCACCACCAGAAAGTTTGGTGGACTGGGATTAGGGTTAGCGATCGTCCGTCACTTAGTCGAACTGCATGGCGGCACAGTCCAGGTAGAAAGTGGGGGCGAAGATCAGGGGGCAACTTTTACTGTAAGACTCCCACTGATGCAAAATCAATTAGAGATAAAACAGGACACTAGCAACTCAGAGACATCCTCAAATTTAAATGGTGTCAATATTTTAGTAGTGGATGATGATGCAGATACGCGAGAATTCATTGCCTTCTTGCTAGAGCAGTATGGGGCAAATGTGACAGCAGTAGCATCAGCAGAAAAAGCACTAGCCGCTTTAAGCCAATCCTTGCCAGATATACTTTTAAGCGACATTGGGATGCCAGAAGTGGATGGCTGTATGTTCATGCGACAGTTGAGAATGCTGTCACCAGAGCAGGGAGGGCAAATTCGAGCGATCGCACTTACCGCCTACGCTGGAGAAATGAACGCCAAACAGGTACTTGCAGCCGGATTTCAAAAGCATCTTGCCAAACCAGTAGAGCCAGCCGAATTAGTAGATGCGATCGCCAACTTAATAGCTGAATAAACCTGCCTCTACCTTCATACTTGATTATTTGTGACCATCAAAACAAAGAGATTCTGCGGCTTGGGTTGCACAATCCAAAATGGAATTAGGGAGTAGCAAATAGTGAAACTAATTTTACCCGATCATCTGATTGCTGATATTAAGCCACACCTACCATCTGATATAGATGTTGTAGAGGTGGATAGTGAAGGTAATCTCGATGGTGATGCCAGTGATGCAGAAGTTTATGTCAATGGATTTTATCTGAAAACCTCTACTCTTGACAAAGTACTGACAGCAGCACCAGCACTGCGTTGGCAACAGTCACCAAGTGCTGGTGTGAATCACATCCTCACGCCAACTTTTTTGCAAAAGGACATCATCCTCACCAATGGCGCAGGGGTTCACGCAATTCCAATTTCGGAATTTGTATTGGCATTCATGCTTTATCACGCCAAGAATCTGCGAAAGTTGCAAACTTTGCAGAATGAACACACTTGGGTAAGAGGAGTGTTTCTTGAAGAGTTGGCAGACGCGACTTTATTAATTCTCGGTACTGGGAATATTGGCCAAGCGATCGCATCTCGTGCCAAAGCCTTTGGAGTTAGAGTTTGGGGTAGTCGCCGCCATCCCGAACCCTTGCCGAATTTTGACAAAGTTGTGGGTGCTGATGAGTGGCGATCGCTCCTACCAGCAGCCGACTATGTAGTTATTGCTACACCTTTAACTCCAGAAACTAAAGGCTTGATCGATGAAGCTGCATTGCGCTCTATGCGTCAGTCTGCTTATCTAATCAATATTGCTCGTGGTGCGATCGTTGATGAAGTTGCATTACTCACCGCACTACGTGAAGGATGGATTGCGGGTGCTGGATTAGATACAGTGGCTACAGAACCTCTGCCACCAGAAAGCCCCTTGTGGTCACTACCGAACGCCTTTATCACACCCCATTGTTCAGCCCTTTCACCACCGCTGAAAGAGCGCATAGCACAACTGTTTCTCGACAATCTCAAACGCTACCAAACCGGTCAGCCTTTGCGGAATGTCGTAGACAAGCAGGCAGGATACTGAGCAATTCAAAAGATCCAGCATTCAGATTGCCATTATTGTCACTTTACCCGTAAGCTTGCCGTTGCGGCAAATTTATTTGTCGTTTGCCAAATTAAATGACCACTTGACAAATTAATGACCTTCAGAATATTTACCTTAAAACCCTTACCGAGTCCACCCGTGACAGGTTAAGTAAAAGTGCATTTTGTCAATCAGCTAAAATACTCAAAAGCCAGTTAGTGAAAATGATAATCGTAGTGAGAGGTTGGGAAGGAGGCGAGCGTCGCTCGCCTCCTTCCTCAGTATTTGATTATCATTATTAAACAAGTTGTTGACAGGGCTAATGTTCTTCAAAAACAAGAATGTTACAACAGAATAATTAAGGAAGAAGTGGGCAACATTATTAGGTAAATTCAATGATTAAACGAGGTAATGGAAAGTTTGGTTTACCGTCATGCCCAAGCGACCAAAACAAAACTCTGACCACGCACAACGACATCAGACTCCGACTATAGATAATGAAGTCATCGCCAAACACTTAGAGGCTTTATTAACCCCAGCGGTTTTTGCTCAACAAAAATATTATAAGCAGTTAGGATTACGAGATAGAATTCTGAATTTGTCATTTATGGTGGCAGCAGTTTTAACACTGTTGTGGCGGCAAGTTCCTGGCGTTCAAGAGTTAAATCGTCTGTTAGCAAAAGAAGGTTTATTATGGTGTAATCCAACAAAAGTTGCTCAACAATCATTATCAGAAAGGTTTTTAGTTTTCCCTGCTG
>NZ_JBIQNW010000019.1:0-125985 GCF_047228265.1 Nostoc sp. UIC 10607
ATGGAGCAAAAAATATTGCTACTATTGGGGTGAATCTTGTAAACTCGCCCAGAGGCTCGAACTGTTTGTGCTGTGAAATCAGTACGGTTAGTTCAGGGCTACTTAAAAGCCTACGCTCACCGCTTGCGGGAGCGTAGGTAGTTTACTTTCTCAGATGCAACTCTGTTAGTAATCTTATGCCAAGTGCCAAGCTGGCTCAAGAATATGCCTACTAAAATCACGCTACCACCAATATATTGAGGTATGGTAGGGGCTTCACCTAAAATTAAATAAGCTGCTAGGATGCCTGCAATTGGGCTAAATGAGCTAACTAAGGAAGCCATAGATACAGTGGCAGTTTTCAAGCCTTTAATCCAAAAAGACTGACCTAGTACCACAATTAACCCACCATAGAGAAACATCCATTGCCACAAGAACGGTGAGAGAACATCAGCAAAATGATCGCTACCATAGAGGACTAAAGCAATGAAGAAAAAGATTACGGTTCCTAGTGCAGTCCGAAAAATGCTATAGATTCCCAAAGGTATCTGCGAAAGGTATTTCTTACCAAGAATTGTAGAAGCGGCTATGGCCACAGATCCTACTGCTGCTAAAATTTCCCCTATTCCTAAACCGAAACCTCCCATGTTCATCATGGTTTCTTCTGGAGGCTGAAGAATGATCGTTAGGATAACACCGATAAACGCTGCGATCGCTCCGATAAATTCCCAAATATTTACGCGTTCTCTCAATAACCAGACTGATAAAGCCAGAGTTAGAGGCGGTTCCAAACGTCCCACCAAGATGACATTGTTCACTCCTGTGAGTGCTAATGCCTGAAAAATTAAGCCAGGGGCTAAGGCTCCTGATAAAATAGCTACTGCTGTTAGACTGACCCAATCCGTCCTTGAGAATTGCTTCAAAGTAGCTTTGTTCCACTGTCGCCCATAGATTAGGAGCAGAAGTATCAAGGCGCAAAGGTTTCCCACGAATAAAACATTACACAAAGAAATCGGATTGCGATTGCCGATAAAATGTTCAGCACCAATTTCTGTTAGCTTCCGAGTAACTGCGCCAGAAGCTGCAAAAATTACCATTGCTAGCCAGAGATATGTTTGTCCCGAAACTCTATGGATTAGGCGATGTGGTCTTTTGGGTCTAGTCACAATAACACCACTGCAAGGAAAGCATTGCTCATTATATTAAGTTGCACTTACGCAGTTAAAAATGAGTTTTGTTGAGAAAATACTTAAATTATGCTGTGGCTTTAAACTACCATCCTTGCCTGAGAAAGCGCTGAGAATCAACTAAATTTTCTTAAGGGATAAATTCATAAAAATAGTGGCTTAGTTTCAATAGGTTCTCACTCCCGCCTGAGATGCTTGGGATGTTCAGGATAAAACAAACAAGAGGAGTCACAAATGAAACTCGCGCCCCTACTTACAAGTTTTGCTTTGGTTGGTTTTTTTACAGTTTGGGACGCACCATTAAAGGTGATCAATCCGTTATTAGTCCAAGCATCAGCAGCCGAAGAAATGTCTATAGCACAGAAACTAGATTTGCTTACTAAGAGTAAGGGTCAGATTGGTAGTGGTGATCAACTGCGTCGTTTCTTTTTTGCTGACTTGGAGCCAATCGGTATCCAGCTAGGTGGTGCAGGTCATGTAGTTAACCTTTATAACAAAACCAATGATGTCACATTCGCTTACTGTTCACACTACGATGTGATTGTAGCAATTAAGAAAGGTAAGGTGACAAAGTTTGAACCCAACGAAGTGAAGTAATACTAAATCGACTTTTCAATTAATATTTTGCTCAAACTAGAGGAGCTATTTGATTACATCTAGGACTTAGACAAAAATAAACGTTGTAGGGGTAATTCATAAATTGCCTCTACATAAAAATCAGTATTTTGGCTATTGTTGCGTAAATTCTAATATTTAGTTTGCGATGTTTAACAACAAGCCACTCTACATTTAATATCTAAGAAATATTGAACAAGGTGTTTAAGCTTCTTGTCTCAACAAGCTTGATGTTATAAAGTTTCACAAATAATTGATATTAAGATTTACCAGCTACTACAATCTCTTTGAAGTTACTGCTAGAGTCAGTTACACCTGTCGAATTTCTATTTGATGAGCCTGTAGAGCCTATCGTTAAAATTTCTCTCAAAACTAATTTATTGTTCTCAATCGATAGACAAATATCTGTTCCTTCAATTACTTTTTTTAAAAAGTTTGTTAACTTTTCACCATGCTTTTCTCTTGTTTGGTCAAAGCATGGAATTTTCTCTCTCAATATCTTGTGAATTTGAGGTATATGAATGCCACCTTGTTTAAGCTGATTTAAGTGCTCCAAATTCTGCTTTAATTCCTGCAAAGCTTTCTTGGTTAGTACTAAAATATCATCATTTAATGAACTATCGCTATTTACTTGATTAATTGGAATCTCCTCTATTTTTGCTTGGGGAGTAGGTATAGGTATAAAGCGATCGCAAACAGACTTGAGAACCCGATTAATTTGTCCTTCGTAAGCACATCCAATTACAGTCTTTCCATATTCATGAAGCTTTTTAGCTAAAGCGGCAAATGCACCATCACCTGATACAATAACGAAAACTTGCAACGTAGGACGACTTTGGGCTAATTCCATCACATCAATGGCTAGTTGCATATCTGCTGCATTCCGTTTATGACTGTAATCAAAAATTTGAATTGCTTCAATGCCAAGTTCTTGAATTTCATTCTTGAGTAGCCTTAATCGAGAATCACTCCAGTCAGCATAAGCACATTGGATAGCAATTTTATTAACTAAGCTAGTATTTCCCAGATTTGTTTGAATTTGTTTAAGAGAAAAATTTAAGTTAGGGTTGCTTCTACCCATTGTTAAGTTTTCAATATCATAAAAAATAGCTGTATTAAATTGCTCAACCTTAGGTAAAGTATGAGCGGTGGCAGTAACCTGCTCTACACGAATTTGACGCTGCTTCAACTCTTTTAACTCAGCTATTAAAGAGGTTATTTCTTGCGTTGACTCGGAACTAATTACTTCCTGTTTTAACTGTGTAATTGTTGTTTTTAAGTCATTGACTTGCAGCTTTGCTTGTTGTAATTCTTCTTGTAATTGCTCCGTTAATGTATTAATTTGACCCTGGGTTTGTACAGTCTGTTCCCGAAGTTCACCAATAGTTCTGGAGAGAATTTGCTGGCGTTGCTGATAAGCTGTTACCAAAGCTTGCTGGACGATATCCCATTCTGTGGGAAAAGCCTCATGGGTACACACTTGTAAAACTGATTCATAACCAGCGATCGCAATTTCTAGATTACTCGCAGGGTTCCCTTGTTCAAACTCTTGAATAATGGTACTCAGTTTGATAAGGACTCTAGCTAAATTAATAGCAATTGCAGGTTCTTGAGCAAAGCGATCGCTTACCCATTTTCGCAAAATTAAAGCTAAATTTTCGTTGAGTTTGCTTAAGTTATGTTGTAATATTGGATATATTTCCTGATTTTGATAAGTTGCTCTTAATAAATCGATCAGGAAACTTTGCTCCTGGTTAGCAGCTTCGTTTGGCATAGCTAAATCCCTGACAATACATCTTTTAGGTTAGTATTCCCAAGTTTTAATACTATCTAACAATTAAAGTGGCGTAATCCAATAAGTAATGCCTCTAACAACTTGTCTCTTAAAACCAAATAGAGGTAGATTCTCTTCAGCTAAACCTACATAAGTCCAATGTGGAACATCGTTTTCTACAGTTTGAAACCAACCATTTTCATTAAGAGCTTTTCTTTGTTCTTTACTACCTACGCGTAAATCAATTGCTAATCCCCAGAGATGTTGTGAAGTGCCAGGAGGTGCAACTAAACCGAGAATTTTTGTCTCTTTACCCTCTTTAACTTTTGCCAAAATTTGTTCATTAGCATATTTGTGCCAAAATCTTAAATTTGTGTTAAAAGTGCGAGTACAATCACCAGAACCATAACCAGATTTTAGCGGTATTTTTTGTAGCGATCGCGCCTTATTTAAAGCATCAGCTGCCGACTTTTGTAAATAACAATCCCTAGTGCCATTAACGTGACCCATTGTTAAAGTAGCTTGAAACTCTTGGGTTTCTTGTTCATTAGCAAAGATATATTTTGGCGGTAGTTTAATCCCGATATCTTGATTTACAAAGACTGCACCATAAGCTCGTAGCAAAATATATTCATAAGTACCAGGCTGAGGAACTGGTAACTTCCTAGCGATCGCAGATAAAAAACGCTGTTGTTCATTTAATTCTTGGTTGGGAATAAATGGTTCTAATATTGTCTTTTTAGAGGTATCTGTACAAGTTAATAAATCACTACTCAAGCATCCATTTAATGGTTGGGCAGTTCTAGCCAATTTGTGATGGGTAATCTCATTACTGGCTACTAAGATAAAAATCATTAAGATAACTATACTGATGAAGGTCGCTTTTCTGACAATTTTAGTAATATTTTTTTTCTTTCTGATAGGGAGTTTCATTTTTAAATAATTGTTTAGTTCATTTAATAAAAGTGATAAATCTCTTGTAATCTGTTGTTGATGAGTTACAACCAAAAATCATATAGATGAAAGCAGAGAATTTATCACGTTGATATATGCTTCTATATAACTTATGCAATATATCTAATATAGAACCGTAACAAATCAGCTTATCTTCAGGGTTAACCATGTGAAAAATTGCTGTGGTAAATAAACTGGAGCATTGCCACGATTCTTAAAAAATATTATATTTTTTACTGATTGCTCAAGTTAAAAAAAGAAACTTGTCTCTAATTGAGTACTAGTAAATTTGATAACTTTTTTATTAGAAAGATACATCCATGAAACCACTGGAACAGTTAAAATTGGAAAGAACTCTAAGCTTGCTGATCCTGTAAGTATGACCATGCACAATTCCGTTGAATTCCAAGACGCTTTTGATGTCATAGTCGTCGGTGCAGGTCACTCCGGTTGCGAAGCAGCTCTCGCCTCTGCACGCCTCGGTTGTCGTACCCTGCTATTGACGCTCAACTTGGATAGAATCGCTTGGCAACCTTGTAACCCAGCAGTGGGTGGCCCGGCCAAATCTCAGTTGACCCATGAGGTAGATGCACTTGGCGGGGAAATTGGTAAAGTAGCAGACCGCACCTACCTGCAAAAACGTATCCTCAACTCTTCACGGGGGCCTGCTGTTTGGGCATTACGCGCCCAGACAGACAAGCGCGAATATGCAGCGGTGATGAAGAATATTGTCGAGAATCAAGACAACTTGACAATCCGCGAAAGTATGGTGACCGATTTGGTACTGGGTGCTAATGATGAAGTCATCGGCGTTGAAACTTATTTTGGTGTAGGGTTCCAATGTAAAGCAGTCATCTTGACGACTGGCACCTTCCTGGGGGGTAAAATTTGGGTTGGGAACAAGTCAATGCCAGCTGGACGGGCTGGAGAATTTGCGGCTGAGGGATTGACACAAACCCTGAATCGTCTGGGATTTGAAACCGGAAGACTCAAAACTGGAACTCCAGCAAGGGTAGACAAGCGATCAGTAGATTATAGTAAAATGCTCATCCAGCCAGGGGATGAAGATGTCCGCTGGTTTAGCTTTGACCCAGAGGCGTGGGTAGAACGGGAACAGATGCCTTGTTACATCACCCGCACAACCGCCGAAACCCATCGCCTAATTCAAGATAATTTGCACCTATCGCCAGTTTATGGCGGTTGGGTGGAAGCGAAAGGGCCGCGTTATTGTCCCAGTATTGAAGATAAGATTGTGCGCTTTGCCGATAAGGAAAGCCATCAAATCTTTATTGAACCAGAAGGACGGGATATACCCGAACTTTATATCCAAGGTTTTTCTACAGGGTTACCAGAAAATTTGCAATTGCAAATGTTGCGGACTCTCCCCGGTTTGGAAAAATGTGTGATGCTGCGTCCCGCCTATGCTGTGGAATATGATTATTTACCTGCAACTCAGTGTTACCCCACACTGATGACTAAGAAAATTGCCGGACTATTTTGTGCTGGGCAGATTAACGGCACCACAGGTTATGAAGAAGCCGCAGCTCAAGGGCTTGTGGCGGGAATTAACGCAGCTCGATTTGTTCGATCTCAAGAAATGATTGTGTTTGCCCGCGAGCAAAGTTACATTGGGACGCTAGTTGATGACTTGTGTACTAAAGATTTACGGGAACCTTACCGGATGCTCACCAGTAGGTCTGAGTACCGATTGATATTGCGTTCTGACAATGCTGACCAACGCTTGACACCCTTGGGACGGGAAATTGGTTTAATTGACGATCGCCGCTGGGATCTATTTACCCAAAAACAGCAAAATATCACCACAGAAAAACAAAGATTGCAAGCTACACGAGTCAAAGAACATGATGAAATGGGAATAGCGATCGCATCTAATACCCAACAAGCAATCAAAGGTTCAATTACTCTCAATGACTTACTGCGCCGTCCGGGATTCCATTACGTTGACCTCGACAGGTTCGGACTGGGAAACCCCAACCTCAACCGTGCCGAGAAAGAAGGTGCAGAAATTGATATCAAATATTCTGGCTATCTCGCTAGGCAACAAAATCAAATTGACCAAATTGCCCGCCAAGCACACCGCCAGTTACCTGCGGACTTGGACTATACAACAATTGATACTCTTTCCAAAGAGGCACGGGAAAAGCTAACTCACGTAAAACCACTCACTCTTGGTCAAGCTGCACGTATTGGTGGTGTAAACCCAGCAGACGTTAACGCTTTATTATTATATTTAGAATTGCGTAGAACCAAGAGCCAATCAGAGTTTCCAGCATTAGCTTAACACAAGCTTGATAAAGACTGAGTATAGTAGTAGGGAGGGAGATTGGTATGATAGATGACATAAATATTAGTAGTGGCATCATGAACAATCCCCAGATTAAAGTTGACTTTAATACCAACGCTCAACCAACTCGTCTCAATAAGACGGCGGATTGGATATTTTATCTGTAATCCTAATTCCCAGGCAGTAGGTGCGGCGTTTCCTCGTCCTAGCAACAACCCAGAAAGTCTATGTTACAAGAAGCCAGCACCCGTCTCATAGTACCGGAACCATCAGAAGACTTAATCGCCAACGAGCCTTGGTCGATAGAAAACTATGCTGATGGTTTAATGGATGAACTCTTTGCCGATATCGACTCCATTCTGGATGTTAGTGGTAATCTGCTTTTTCAAACCGTTAGCCACAGTAGGCAGAAGAAATCGAACCAGTCTGTTGCTGGGGTTTCTCCCCAACCTCAACGCCAGTCGCCTCCAGAAAACGTGCTGCAAACAGTTACGATACCGCAGATTATCTTACCGAACACAGTGAATCAGCCAGTACAGGTAGGTGCCCAAAATAACCACAAGCACTTGAGTACCGTTGTCTTTGACACCGCCACCGTTAAACCAGTTAGTAGAAAGCATCAGAAAAGTAGTCGGACTTGGGGCAAACTGCTGATTGTAGGAACAACTTTAGGCGTGGCGATCGCTGGTATGATCTACCTGGTACAGTCTGGAGTCGTATATCTTTTAAATACCAACTTAACCCAGCCAGCTCTTCTAGTGCCGCAACCGCAGTCACAGTTGCCGGTAAAAACAGAAATTGAGGCAGAGTTAGTTGACTACATGCTGGGAGCACTGGCGGTTATAGATAAGCAAGGAGCAAAAAGCAATCAAAAATCTTTCACCCCTGGATTCTCCAGTCAGGCAAATACTAACCAAATAGCTCTTGGTAACCAGCAAACAACTGGTAATCTACCACCACTTCCCCTTTTAGCAAACAATACACCACCAGTCCCCAACCGTTCTGGAAGCGTTGTTGAGCGGATCTACGTTCCCGTTTATCAAGCGCCGTCGCCAATGCGCTATGCGCTGCCGGCTATTCCTGGGACTCCCACACTTTTACCACAAGTTGCTAGTGCGTTACAGGGATCTCAACCGAATGTGGTGAAAAATGCCCTGAACACGGTGCGACAAGCTGCCAAGCCTGTAACTGTCAACATGTTAGCTGCCGCTGTACGAGCCGAACTTAAACCTGTAGCTGCGAAAACTGCACCCATTACCGTGCGCCAAACACCCAAGCCTCTGCCTGCATTACCAGTAGTTCCATTACGTGCAGCCCTCGCCCCAGAGTCCGAACCAACTATTACCCAGGAACAAGTATATCCGGCAACTGCGATCGCAGTTGCTCCGAGTAATACTTTAGAGGGATTGCTAGAGTTGGGTAACAAATCCGCTGCTTTGTTTAAAATTGATGGCGTGACTCGTCGCATAAATATGGGTGAAAGCATTGGCTCAAGCGGTTGGACATTAGTAGATGTTAGTAATGGTGAAGCTGTTATCCGCCGTAACGGCGAAGTGCGATCAATTTACGCAGGACAGAAGTTATAAGAATAAGCTTTTTAAACCTCTCCCTAGTTGAGGAGAGGTTTCGAGAGTGGTGAAATTTAATGCTTTGAACTCACCAAGAATTAGCTCCTCACTGGTGGGTTAATTTCAAAATGAATATGATTATCGTGACCACTCAAAGAAACACAAAGTTTCTCTTTAATTAGCTGTTGATCGTTAAAAAAGACTGCCCTTACCAGCTTTTGCTTACCAATAGACTTGAGAATAGCTCGTGCAGCATCTTGATCATATTCAGAACTCGACCAAATGATGCCACCAAAATTTCGATTTTTTTTGGGTAAGTAAACATCGCACATCATGCCAGTTTCATGTCCATGATGGTCGGGAGTATCCCCTCCATGAGGAAGGCTAACATCGTTAATTGCGAATGGAGCAGCTGTGGGGTGAGTATTACGATAACTGTTTTGATAATCTTGGGCAATTTTTTTAATCACATCAGCTAACCAGTGTGTTCCAAAATCGTGATTATCTTGGGTGTCTTCCAGTTCACCGTTAACGAAACCATTATCAGGGTCGCTTTTTGGCATCAACTCCCACCGTGGTGCGTTAGCTGCTTGCAACCATCGATGAGTGATTCCACCAACATCAACTCGACCATCACCATTAACAGTACTGCGACCAGCAATAATTGACTGAAATAGTTTGATTCCGTCAAAGAGTCCTCTTTCTATGTCTGCACGGTTAGGATCACCTACCCATGTGTAGCCTAGCTCATGCAATCGCCCCTTAATAGCCTTAACATCATCAGCTTTATTGACTCCGCCAATTCCCACACTACCACCGAGTTTAATTACCTTCGCCCCTGGTAAACTGGATGCTGTAGGTTGTTGAGTGTTCTCATCGTCCTTGTGATCGAAAGGAACAACAACTTTAATTTGGATCTCTAGAGTTTGATCATCAACAGCAATTATCATGCGGCGATCGCCTTCTTGTTTAAAGACTAAATCAAATTGCCATTTGCCATCCTGACTAATTGCTACATTTGGGGCTGGAAATTTGTCATCAATCATCACCGACAAAATTTTGCCCTTGTCCTCTAAACGAGCTATACCTTCAACCCTGAAACTTTGCCCTACTTCCACTTCTTTTGGCGCACGAATTAGCTGTAGTTTTTCTACCGGAGCAATTGTAACTCCACCGGCATTAGCCAGTAAATTCTGTGCCTCTGGAAGCAAATTCACAACTTTATTCACATAGTTAGGATCGGATGAATAGCCTTTACCCCTGAGAAAGCCAAGAAAATTTTCTGGCGTGTTGGTATGATCTTCTAAGCCTTTATAGGGAGTGCGAGTTAAAAACTTCCAATAACCAATAATAAAAGCGTCTATATCTGTAAATTTACAGAACTCAACTTCTTCTGACTCAGAAGGAACTTTGATTTTCAACGGTTCGGCAAACCCTTTCATATCAGGATCTCGCCATTTTAATCCGGCAAAATTGTTAGCATGGACAGCAAGATCGCTTTTCCCTCTAGTAGACTCTAGTAACCATTGAGCAAGGGTAACTTCTTTTAAAATTTGCCTATTTATCTCAGAAACTCTTGCAGTATCAATGCCAATATCTGTAAATATTACTGCTAAATCTTTATTAAAATAATTGTTGACTAAATTATCTAGTAATGACATATCTTTGTCCTATTAAAAAATTTTGCAGATCCCCAAATTCTTCAATAATTCGAGGATCTAGGTGTTAACAAATAATTTAGATATAATTAGTTAATTTTTTTCTATAACTTTGGCATGTCCAGCAAAAACAAAATGCCTATCTCGGTTTACTTTACTTTTATCAGGCCACTTAACCCAGTAATGGTTTTCTTCAAAACGGACATCTAAAATGGGGTAACTCCCTGGTTCAAGATCGAAGAGAGATTCTTTTGGTAGCTCTGATGCCTGTTCTGTGGAAGGCTTTAAAACCGTTTTTGTTGTAACTTCCAAAATGTAATTTTTATCAGGTTTAGCTTCATCATCTGACTCACCAATTAATCCATCTTTAATTGCTTCGGCCATTTTTTCAGCATCAAAGCGATCCATATCTACTTTGGCATCACAAAAGCAGCACTCAATTAAAATAGCTGGCATTTGTGTATTTTTGATAACAAAGAAATCTGCATTTTTAACTTTTCTATCATTGAATCCAAGCTTAACAATCTCTTTTAAAACTGATTTAGCGATACCTTTTGATGTATTGCTAATGGCAAAAATTTCTGTGCCATTAGCTATAGTGTTGAACTTATTAAAGTGAATCGAAATAAAGACGTTAACGTTATTGGCGTTTGCTTTATTGACTCGTTGTCTCAGAGAATCGTTTACACTACTAGCACTTGTGGGAGTGCAATCAATAACCGTATGTCCTGCTGCTTTTAGCTTTTGGATCAACTTTGTACCAACTGCTTTCGTTAAAATATCTTCTTGTTGGATACCTGTTGCCCCTGTATCGTGAGGAGGGCAATTGTGTCCCATATCAATACCAAATTTCATAGAGTTGATGTCCTTTTTATAACTTGAGAGGTATGGTTTAACTCACTATACTGTATTAACTATTAACCCGATGCGATCGCTCTGTCGGTGAGAAAAAGTGAGTCGTTACTGTAAAAAAATGTAACTTTTTACGTAAAAATCTGATTAAAAAGAGAAATTTTATAAGTTCAACCTATAAATAAAGCAGACTAACCCATGACGGCACAAGAGGCGCTGAATCTAGTCGATACTCTTTTATGGTCTACCTTTGGGCAAAGACTCAATGATGTTCAATCTGTAGTCTTGCTGGAAAGTTGGCTGGGACGCACCTATGCGGAAATTGCGGTGCAGATAAGTTATGAACACGACTACATCAAACAAGTCGGTTCTCAGCTGTGGCGAGAGCTTTCTCAGGTAGTTGGTGAAGAGGTTTGTAAAAAAAATATCCAATCTGTTTTGCGTCGCTACCAGCAGTCTCAAAGTAGTGGATAATCAAAGAGCAATGTCTACAATGGGCTACACCTAATCAGTTGGCCGTTTCATACTAGTAATCTCATAAACGCCAACGATGTCTCATGATAATTCATATAATTACTTATTAAGTACCGCTTTGTGCTTTCTATAAATATTACTAATTAGTAATTATTTGATCATCACTATTCCTGATCGCTTAAGTAATATTATTTAATATAGCTAGAGGGTTTGAGGGGTTTGTGCAAGAGTTAGTAAATGAGATTTTATTTTTGACATACAGATAAAAGCAGACATTCCCAAACTAACCTTGGTTGAGCGTAAGAAAGCAAGTACTTACGAGCTTGTTCTAGCTGGTTGATGATGCTGGGTTGATGCCACCGCTGCCAGTAGAATTGCTGAAGATAATCAACTAACCACAGTTGGGCTTCTGTATCTAAATCTTTATCGATTTTCTTGGCTAACTCCAAAGCTTTGCGGTAGGAAGCAGGGGCTTTTTTCAAATCTTCGAGTAACTCAGGGGGAATAGTTTGTAATTGCTCGTAAGATGCGATCGCACTTCCCGCACTGCCAGCTGCTATACTCAATACCGCCTGATTTGGCAAAATTTCCTGATGACCAGTTTGTGTGAGTACAACAGCCAAAGACTGTGCATCTAAACGATAAAAAGGAATGCGTTGACAGCGTGACACCAAAGTTGGCAAAACAGACTCAGGTGTAGGTGCAATTAAAATTAACGTCGCCTGTCCCGGTTCTTCTAAGGTTTTAAGTAAAGCATTCGCTGCTGCTTCTGCCATTGTTTGCGCTTCTTCCAGCACTACCACATTTCTCGGTGCTTCCAAGGGCGGACGACTGAGAAACTCGGTAATTTCCCGAATTTGCTCTAGCCGAATTACAGGTGGTGCTTTACGCTTAAGTCCTTTCTCGGCTGCTTCTGTTGCTGTTAATCGTTGTCCCTGGTATTGGTACGTTGGTTGCACCCACAACAAAGCTGGATGGTTATCTTGACGCAAACGGTTTTGTAAAGCCGTAGTGACTCCCATCTCACTCGAAAATAGCAATTCCACAAAACACCTAGCTGCTAAACTCCTTCCTACACCATCTGGCCCCACAAATAGATACGCTGGAGCAACCCGGTTTTGTCTGACAGCCTGAGTGAGTAATTCTATGGCTTGCTGTTGTCCGATAAGTGGTGTAAATGGGTTAATAGTCACGTCGCTTCACTCCGAATTCAAAAATCAAAATTAATAATCCCCATAAATAAATTTAGAGGCTTGTATCATGAGTCTGTTCCGGTCATTAATCAAGGATCAATAGTCAAAAATCAAACAGTAATTTTATAAGTATACTTTTAGCTAATTAATACTTTAATCAGTTTTTGTGAAGAAAAGCAAACATTATTAAATCACTTTTTTAGTTTCGATAATATGAATAGACATAAGGATTAAAGAATAAGGGCTTAAATTCGGAAATTATCGCCTGCCAATTATCTGCAAGTTTTGACGGTGATTTGAAGCTAAATTTTGCGGTTACTTTAAATCAGTGAACTGTTAAACATCCTTTAGGCTATCTAAATGTTAGTGAGGATGTTGGCAAAAAATTGCCATAGCTAAATATTAAAATATTCGGTGATGGTGCAATTACTACTATCAACGATAAAAATCCTTACACCTTCTACCGGATGATTTTTCTACCTATTTTCATTTAATGAAAACTGCAAAGCTAGGTAAAGAGCCGTTGATTATTTTGGCATTTCTACTGGTAAAAAAGGGTGATAAAAACACATAACACCGAAATCAAGAGAAATCAAGATTGCCAAGGAGGCTGATATGGAAATCTTCGATTATGTGATTCTGGGAGCCGGACTGGGTGGACTTTCGACCGCAGCCTGTTTAACTCGACAAGGTTATCGGGTAGCAGTTCTAGAACAACATTATTTACCTGGCGGATGTTGTCACACCTTTGATTACGGGGAATACAGTTTTTGTGCTGACGTACATTACATCTCTCAATGTGGTTCTGGACAGACTATAGCCCAATTTCTCGACTATATTGATCAAGATGTACCGTTTAATAGCCTTGATCCTGACTGCATTGATCGAGTGATCACCCCAGAGGCGGATTTTAAAATTCCTTTGGGATGGGAAAATCTGCGATCGCGTTTACTCTCCACATTTCCAGAAGAAACTGCTGCTATTAACCGTTATTGCAATGAAATTCAGCAACTCCACCAAGAAATTCGCAACCTAGTACAGGAAGTACGCTTGTTTGATCAGAAGTTGTCTGACTGGTTGAAGTTACCAAAATATTTGAATCTATTTTGGAAGCGGAATTGGACACTACAAGATTTGTATAACCATGTCGGTTTATCACCTAAACTACAAGCAGTGCTGGCGGGGCAAAGTGGCGACTATGCACTACCACCCCAAGAAATTGCGCTACTCACGCACACTTCCCTAGTTTGGGACTACTCAGAAGGCGCTTATTATCCCAAACATCACTTCAAACACCTTGTTAACACTATTGCAAACGTAATTACCGCAGGTGGAGGTGTGATCAAATACTCAACCCCGGTAAGCCATATTCAAGTTAGCAACCACACTGTCCATAGTGTCCTTGCCGATGGTATGACCTATTGTGCCAGCAAAGCTTATATCAGTGACCTCGACCCCAAATTAACATTGGAGTTAATGCATGATTTTGCAGCCCTGAGTCAAAAGGAGCATCAACGCCTCACTAGTTACGAATACTCAACCAGTGCTTTCAATATTTACCTGGGTTTAGATAGCCGCTTCGATCCCCAACGCTACGGCATTGGTAACTGGAATATTTGGTATTATCCCACAGGCGACCTGAACAGAGAATATCAACAACAATTCCAAGGTGACTTTAGCCAACCGTGGATTTTCCTCTCTTGTCCGACGATGAAATCCACCGAACCAGGGATGGGGCCAGAGGGACATCATGTCTTAGAGATTGCCACTGTGTGTTCCTATGAACCATTTGAACATCTGCACAAAACCAACCCAAAAGCTTATAAAGCCAAAAAGCGGGAAATTTATCAGCAGATTATGGCAAATGTGCGAGATTTGATTCCAGATGTAGACAACTACGCCCGGATAAAAGTTTACGGTACACCTACCACCAGCGAATTTTATCTGGGACAACCGCAGGGTAATATTTACGGTGCGAAATTAATACCCAAACAGGTTGGTTTAAATCGTCTGGGATATACGACAGAGTTACCTAACCTCTTTTTGGTAGGGGCGAGTGCTGGTTATCCGAGTGTACCAGGTGTAATTGGGAATGGGATGGATGTTGTGGAACTGCTGACAGGGCAATCGGTATGGCAGAAAGTTAAAATACCCCCGCCTTTGGTGGAAGTTGGATAATGGTGGCTTTGATGAAATGATGTCTGGCGACAAGCTGCTACGCGTCTAAGCTTGCAGTTATGATGACTGCTAAGGAATTGCTTTTGTTTTGCATAAAATTGTAGTGTTTTTAAACGCAGGGGGACACAAAATAAACGCAAAAGTAAAGGTATGCAGAGTCTTTTTGGAGGGAATTTGTTACAACAAATTTATGCAATGTTGTACTCAGGAAGTCTCAGATGTCGCACAAACAATTTATTTATTACTGGCAAAAATGGTTACCTCCTATCTTGGTACGTGCTGCTGTACGTGCAGTGGTAATAATTTGTCTAACAGTAGGAGTGTTGGGCATCTTGGGAAGCACTGCTTCTATGAGTAATGCTCAAGCTGTTTTTCCTGATTTTCTTGCAGCTAATGCTCAACTGGTAAGTACCACTAAGCGTATCCAAGATGAACAGACACCATTAAAATCAACAGCACTAAATGCCACTGTATATCACAGTCCCGATTGTAATTGTTGTGGCGGGTGGATTGAGCACTTAAAGACACAAGGTTTTCAAATCACAGACTTTTCCACGCCTGACATCGAAACAGTCAAACAAAAGTACAACGTGCCAGATAACTTGTCATCTTGCCACACAGCAATTGTTAATGGATATGTGATCGAAGGACACGTCCCAGCAGAAGACATCAAACGTCTGCTTCAAGAAAAGCCAAATGTTGCTGGTTTATCTGTTCCCCAAATGCCCGTAGGCACTCCTGGGATGGAGATGGGGAATCGAAAAGACCCATTTTCTGTGCTTTCCTTTGATCACAAAGACTCAGTTGCAGTATTCAATAAATATCCGTCCTCTTGATGTAATCTCGCTGGATTCAGAGGATGTTTTAAAAGTGGTTTTTCAATGTATTTTGGCGATTAGAAATTGCCAAAGCCTTTTAAAACATCCTCACATTAACTGAATCAGTGGTGGGAGATTTTACTAGTTAGCACCAGCTTTGATGAACTGCGACAAATAACTTAACCATCTCCTAAACCAGAAGCGAGATGCTGCATTTGCAACGTTTTCAGAAAGAAGCTGAATCGCATGGTTACAATCTTGCAGACTTACATCGAGTCCTATTGCGTGATAGATTTCGCGGGCATGGCAAAAGGCCTCCATCGCTTCTGATTCTCGATTGATTTTTTCTAATACCAGACCCAAATTAAACCAGGCGTTTGCTTCTGCATTTTGATCATCAAGATTCCTTCTGATCTCTAATGAATATTGATGAAACTCAACTGCCCTTTGGTACTGTCCCAGAGCATTATAAGCATTACCCAACCCACTTAAGGCCATGCCTTCGCCATTGCGATCGCTGATTAATCTTGCTAATTCTAACCATTGCTGGTAAAACTCAATTGCCAGTTGGTATTGCCCCAACGATTCATAAGTATTGCCCAAACTTCCCAGGCAAATGCATTCCTCGGTCCAATCGCCTGTTTTCTTGCTGATACTCAACCACTGCTGATAACACTCAATCGCTTGCTCATACTTGCCTAGGTATTCATAAGTATTGCCCAAACTTCCCAAGCAAATGCCTTCTCCAGTGCGTTGGCTTTGCCCGCCGTAGGCATCGCCTATTTTCCTGGTGATGCTCAACCACTGGTGATAAAATTCAATCGCTCGCTGGTATTTTCCCAGTGATTGGTAAGCATTGCCCAACCCAGATAAAGATTTGGCTTCCTCGAAGCGATCGCCTATTTCTTTAGCTATATCCAACCACTGCTGATAAAACTCAATTGCCAGGTGATACTCGCCTAGTGAGTGGTAAGCATTGCCCAAACTTCCTAAACAAGTGACTTCCCTATTGCGATCGCCTGTTTCTCTGGCTTTGTGCAAGCACTGTTTTTCAAACTCAATGGACTCGATGTTATTTAAGCTCCCGGATCTAATTACTTCTGTCATTCTCTATAGAAAAAGAAATTTGTGGTCGATAGGCTGTCGATTATACAATTTTCTGTGGCTTTAGCACACCAGAAATGCAACTTATAGGCACAACTTTTCTCAAAATTTAAAAATTGTTTTTCAACATTAAACTTTCTTTTATACACAGCAATTTCTGCGTAGAAAAGGCTTTTATTTATATTGGTAATAAGCGCACGGATATACTATAATGAAAAATTTCGCTTTTTAAAAAAACCAAATCAATCAGCAGCAGCATAATCAGGCAATGCGTTGAGTTGGAAATTAACAGCACTCAGATAATTTTGGTCGTTTAAAACGTGTGATGGTAATTTATCTGCATTAACAGCAGCCTTAACCAAATCTTTTGCAATAATATTTCTGTGTAGAGTTTCAATTACTAGCTCTCCTCCGCTGGGAATTCCGTGTTGTTTCAGACCTCCCTGATAAGCAAAAGTAACTAGATTGAAAGGCTGGAGATAATTAATAGAAGTAGAGTTACTGGATAAGTTGTTAGAGTTAATAACTATTGCACTACCGTTGGTAGTAGCTGTTTGAGCACCAGCGATTCCAGGTACAAGAGTAATCGCAGCAAAAATAAGTGCAGAATTTATTAAGGTAACAAGTTTCATAAATAATTCTTAGGTAAAATGCGAACGGTGTTCTTTATTAATAGAGTCCTCTTTATTATTAATCTCAGCTTCCTTCAGTCAGTTCATCTGATCGGTTGATATATGACTCACCCAAAAGGGTGAGCTAATTGAGCGACATCAAGAGCAATAGAGACTCCTTTAAGTCCAGTACAGAACAGATTGGTTGAAATTTTCAAGTACTTAACTGAGGCGAGTTGAAAATTTATGCAACTTTTAATTCGCCTCTTGAGTTTGCCAAGCATTGCAGAAATTGCCGCGATCGCAGCAATTATCAAGTCTCCCCAGATTAGCTAAATTACGATTCTTCAAACAGGCGATCGCCTTTATGCAACCGATAAGCAATTTGATAGGTTTGTCCTTGCGATCGCATTGTCGGCGCGTGTGCTGCTAGATAACGAGCAGCAGCAACTAGTACATGAATACCAGCAGTTTGACCTAACAGCGAGTATTGTCGGAAAGCTGCTTCTATTTCCTGAATCACATGGAACTCCCGATTTTCCCGCAGCATCAACTTACCCAACATTGCCATCAACCGTTCAGCAGAGCCGCCACTATACAAATAATCAGCCACTAACTGACCTGTCTGATTTACTTGCTGTTGGCGATTTAATAAATCTGGTAGTTGGTTGAGTAATTCTTCAGGATTTTGAGCAGAGTCCTTTGGTTCTGGAAGTCTTGCTGGTGGCACATTCAAAAAACGATTCAAATATACACTTATGGCAGCATCAAACACACCTCGTAATAATTCCAGCGAAGGCACCCGTCGTAATCCTTGATGGACTGCATTGGCAAAAGTGAACGGATGATGCGCCGAATTCCAGTCCCCAAAATCGTTGTTAGTATGAAAGCGAGCTACCCGCAGTGCTGCTGTGTAAGTAACTACACTTGCCAATTGTTCTTCAGTACAACCAGCTTCCAGAGCACTCAGAAGAGAGTTGACAATTTTCTGTGGGTCTTCCCCTAACAAAATCGGCACTAATTCCTCTTGACCTGACCAAGTTCCATGTCGGGGTTGTCCTGTTGCTAAAGCCATAGGTAACTGCTCAAAGGCAGACTCCAGAATTGCCACCAAATCCACCGGATAGCGCCAGGAATTGGATTCTTCCATGCGGGAAGCAGTTGCTAAACCAGAAACTAGACTCGCCAAAACTGACTCTGCCCCTTGCCAACC
This sequence comes from Nostoc sp. UIC 10607, assembly GCF_047228265.1. Lineage (NCBI taxonomy): Bacteria > Bacillati > Cyanobacteriota > Cyanophyceae > Nostocales > Nostocaceae > Nostoc > Nostoc sp. UIC 10607. The sequence goes on from NZ_JBIQNW010000019.1 coordinate 18,484, forward strand.
AACGGCATCCAGAGATTCCAGCGCTTTGTTAATAAAGTCGAGTGCATGACCACTATCGATGTAACGGTGGTCTGTGGCAGATGTAAACAGCATATCTGCAATTTGCTCAGAATTAGCTCCCGCCCGAATTGCAGATATCAGACATCTCTCTGCGGCTTCACTATCTCGCACCTCAATAAACTGGCAAAACCAGCTTTTGAGGGTATTCAGGTCAACGGTAGAATTGGGCAATGGATGAACTACGAAATGAGGCGGCGCTCCAGCGCTATCACTAGCTACTGCTGAAAGTCCTTGGAAAAGGGCGCGGGGTTTGTCTTCTGCATCTAGATAAGGCAGCAAATTCATCATGCAAGTATGGATGGTTAAGCCCGTACTCCAGCCTGCTTTGTTGTAACGAGTGCCAAATTCCAGTCCCACCTGAAATGGTTCGGTAATATCTGCCCCCATGTCTAGTAGTGCGATCGCTGATTTGGCAATAACTAAGGAAATACTCTGTTCTAAACCATCCTGAAGACGTTGGCGATGGTGGGCATGAAGGTCAACTAGAGGAGCTAGATTTACCCAAACTTCCCCATCACGGATTTCTACATCAAAGGAGGGAACATCATCTGCCCAAGAGTCAAATGTTCCGCCACTGGCGAGGTCGAAGCGGGCATAGTGCCAAGGGCAAGTCACAATGCCATCTTTGCAAGTGCTACCGTGAAGCGGAAAGCCCATATGAGGACAACGGTTATCTATTGCATAGACTTTATTATCTGAGTAAAACAGAACTATGGTATGTTTCTCGCTACGAACCAACAAACTACCTGCTGCTTGAACATCTGCAAATTTAGCAACACGGATATATTTGTCTCTATGGGTTGGGGCTGTAAGTTTTTGAGTCATTTTAGTTTTCAACCAAAGGGATGTAAAACTCCTACTTTTACTCTGGCGAACTTTCAACGGTTTGAGCAGCGATGCAAGTCTAATTTTTGTTAACGATGTTAAGTTGATGCGCGTCTAAAGTATATAAACACTCTTGATGGTCGTTAACAGTTAAACGGCAATCAACTCTCTAACTGATGTGGGTGCTAAAAAGATTCTGGTTGCAAATTTACCAGATTTAGGACTGTCACCTGCCACTAAAAACAGTACGAATTCTGTAAACCTCAATGCATCAACACAAGCACATAATCAAGGCTTGAGGCGATCGCTTAAAGTACTAAATCAACAGCATTACGATCTGGAGATGGTGGTATTAGATGCTAATGGGCTGTATCGAGATGCGATGTTTGCGACGGGCTACGCCTACGCAAATCCGGCAGCCTTTAACTTTACCAATGTGAGCAGTCCATGTTTGTTTGGCGATCGCACCTGCGGGAATCCAGACCAGTTTTTGTTCTGGGATGGTATTCATCCGACAGCTGCGGCTCATCGCATCATCGGGGAAACTGCTTTTTCAACAATTCAAGAGGCAGGGATGATTAATCCTCGTTCAATGTTGGTTCCCTAAATTGCTTGATCAGTTTTTGCAGGGATAAAATTCTTTCTTTGACACTCCCCAGGCATAAATGGCGGGGATTCTAGCATCACTGACGTTCTTTGCTTTTAAGGAATTGCGCCGTATAGAAGTAGAGAGAACATCTCCGCTAGCGTTTCCACGACTTAAAATTACTTTGGCTGCATGGGCGCATAGCTAGCTGTGCGTCCTTACAGTATGTTTAATTAACTAAAAATAACTGTAAAATACGGCAAGCCTGACTAATTACCGTTGATTAATCCAACACAAGGCTCAAATAGTATATTACTTACTTATATTATTGGAAACTAAAATAACTGCTTATGTCTGAACAATATCGTTTTGAAACCCTGCAAGTTCATGCTGGACAAGAACCGGCTCCTGGAACTAATGCTCGTGCTGTACCAATTTACCAAACGACTTCCTACGTTTTTGACGATGCCGACCACGGAGCGCGGTTGTTTGCTCTCCAGGAATTTGGCAACATTTACACTCGGATCATGAACCCGACGACCGATGTATTTGAAAAACGAATTGCTGCTTTAGAAGGGGGTGTAGCAGCATTAGCAACAGCTAGTGGGCAGGCGGCGCAATTTTTGGCAATCACTACCATTGCTCAGGCTGGGGATAATATTGTTTCCACTAGTTTTTTGTATGGGGGAACATATAACCAATTTAAAGTTTCACTTCCACGGTTGGGTATTAATGTCAAGTTTGTTGAGGGAGATGATCCGGAAAGTTTCCGTCAGGCGATCGACGATCGCACCAAAGCGTTATACGTTGAAACCATTGGTAATCCCCAATTCAACATCCCCGACTTTGCAGCATTAGCTCACATTGCCCACGAAAACGGCATACCTTTAATTGTGGATAATACCTTCGGTGCTGGTGGGTATCTAGCTCGACCAATTGAACATGGTGCAGACATTGTAGTGGAATCTGCAACTAAATGGATTGGTGGACATGGTACTTCCATTGGTGGCGTAATTGTCGATTCGGGTAAATTTGACTGGGGTAACGGCAAATTTCCTTTGTTTACTGAGCCAGCACCCGGCTATCATGGGCTGAATTTCCAAGAAGTATTTGGCCCTAGTGGTTCCTTTGGCAATATTGCCTTTATTATCCGCGCCAGAGTCGAGGGGTTACGAGATTTTGGCCCGTCCTTGAGTCCATTTAACGCCTTTCTTTTACTGCAAGGATTAGAAACTCTCTCTTTGCGTGTAGATCGGCATGTGAGCAATGCTCTAGAATTGGCTCGATGGTTAGAGCAACAAGAGCAAGTATTATGGGTTAATTATCCGGGACTTCCCAATCACCCATATCATGAACGAGCGAAAAAATATCTCCGGTATGGCTTTGGGGGAGTTTTAAACTTTGGCATCAAAGGTGGATTGGAGGCAGGTAAAGCTTTTATTAATCATGTGAAATTGGCAAGTCATTTAGCAAATGTGGGTGATGCTAAAACCCTCGTTATTCATCCCGCTTCCACAACCCATCAACAACTGAGTGATGATGAACAGCTTTCAGCAGGTGTGACACCCGATTTGGTGCGGGTATCAGTGGGAATTGAACATATCGACGATATCAAAGAGGATTTCCAGCAGGCATTCGGGCAAGTTAGGATTTAGTTCTCTCGAAATTGAGAATGGAGGATTGAGCATGGAGAAGAGACAAGGAAGAGGAGGGAGACAAGGGAGAGACTTGTTCAAGAATTCCCCCTTGTCCCCCTTGTCTCCCCATTCTCCACTCCCCACTCCCCACTCCCCACTCCCCACTCCTAGATATGATCTACTCAGACTTCATCTCACCACAAACCCAGCTTTACAAGCTTACAGTGCCATTTCAACTGGAAGGGGGCGAAACATTAACTGGGGTTCAGGTTGCTTATCGCACCTGGGGACAGTTAAATGCCCAAGGCGATAATGGGGTACTGATTTGTCATGCGTTAACTGGTTCGGCTGACGCTGATGATTGGTGGGAGCCTTTGTTTGGTTCAGGGAAAGCCTTCAACCCAGAACGCGATTTTATTGTGTGCAGCAATATCTTGGGAAGTTGTTACGGGACAACCGGGCCAACTAGTATCAATCCCATAACAGAAAAGCCTTATGGCGTATCCTTCCCTAAGATTACAATCCGAGATATGGTTCACCTGCAAGCTGCACTACTAAAATATCTGGGTGTTCAATCTCTGCGGTTAGTAATAGGCGGATCACTCGGTGGGATGCAAGCACTGGAGTGGGCATTACTATATCCAGAGAAGGTGGAAGCGATCGCACCCATCGCTGTTTCTGGCAGACATTCAGCTTGGTGTATTGGATTAAGTGAAGCCCAAAGACAGGCAATTTATGCCGATCCAAACTGGCAAGATGGGAACTATACTCTGGATGCGCCCCCAAATCAAGGACTAGCTGTTGCGCGGATGATGGCAATGTCTACTTATCGTTCTTGGGATAGTTTTACAACCCGCTTTGGGCGGGAGTATGATGCATCTGAGCAGTTTACTATAGCCAGTTACTTACAGCATCAGGGTCAAAAGCTGACAGAACGATTTGATGCCAACACTTACATTATCCTCACTCATGTAATGGATCGCCACGATATTGCACGCGATCGCATAGTTCCAAATTTATCAGATTATGAATCTGTTCTGCGAAGCATCCAGCAACCGACTTTAGTTATCGCCATTGATTCTGATATCCTCTATCCTCCAGTAGAACAACAAGAATTGGCAAATTTAATCCCTAATGCTCAACTGGCTTGGCTGCAATCAACCCACGGACATGATGCATTTTTAATTGACATGGCTGCATTGAATGAAATACTAATCTCTTTTCAGCAAAGTTTAGATTTATCAGCCTCTTAACTCGACGGATTGAGGAAAAAGCTTGGACTTCCGAGTTGTGAGCATGAAGCTTCGAGATAAAAGCTTGGACTTCCGAGTTCTGAGCATGAAGCTTTGAGATAAAAGCTCGGCCTTGCGAGTTCTGAGCATAAAACTTCAAGATAAAAGCTTGGACTTCCGAGTTCTGAGCATAAACTTCCGAGATCAAAGGTCGGCCTTCCGAGTTCTGAGCATAAAACTTCAAGATAAAAGCTTGGACTTCCGAGTTCTGAGCATGAACTTCCGAGATCAAAGGTCGGCCTTCTGAGTTCTGATACCAATTTACAAAAATCCTGATACATATAGATTTATCGTAGGGGCATGGCATTGCCATGCCCTTACCAGCGTATTTGTATCATTATTAAAGTGAAATAGTATGAGGTGGAATGATGAAGTTGAAAAGGCGATGTCTAACGATAACCAGCCCTACGTCTACGTTTTTGGGGTGAGTGGTGCTATCGCTCCTAAAAAAGCCCGCTAAGTACACACCCTTTAGCAGCACCGTAGATTATCATGATTATACTTAAGTAATCCAACTTGTATCTCAGCCTCTAAATGAACAGAGAACAACAGCGTCGATTAGAGGAAAAACGAGACCAACTGCAAAAACAGTGGGATATTCAAAGCGAGAAAGTAAAGCGGATAGGGAATGCTTTCGCTATTGAGACTGATACGACAGCAAAATTTAAATTAGAACATCAGCTTTCGGAAGAAAAGGCTCAACTGGCGCGTCTTGAGAATGAACTCAATAAAATTGAAGCTGAAGTGCGATCGCCTCTACAGCCAAAAACAACAACTGAAAAACGGTTGGTGGGAAATCAAGCAATCCCAGAAGTACCTGTGTGGAAGGGACGAGATGAACTCCTTGAAGAGTTGCAGACAAAATTACTGCAACCAGAAAATCCGCTTAAGGTATTGGCACTCATTGGACAAGGAGGTATTGGCAAAACCAGTTTAGCCGTAAAACTTTTAGAAGCACTGGGCGTTAATTGTGGAAGATCCGCCCTAACTCCTGTTGAAAAAGGGGCGAATGTAGAAGAGTGTCCTTATGAGTGCGTAATGTATTTCAAAGCGCAGGAGGGGACAAGTTTTGATGATGTGGCAGAATTTTTATTAATTCAAGGTTTGGGTATTCAAACAGCAGAGACGTTGAAAACTGCTGATGAAAAGACAGCCAAAATTATTGAAGGGTTGGCGCAAACACGCACTCTTGTAGTGCTGGATAACCTAGAAAGTATTTTACAGCCTGCCAACCATCCGCAAGCAGGACGGGCAATTTCACCAGACTGGGGTAAACTGCTAAATGCTTTAGTTTATCAGCAGCATCAATCACAAACCCTATTAACCAGTCGAGAAGTACCAGCAGATTTGGCAGATATTCGCTATGAAGGTGCGGAACCAGATTCAGAATTGGTGTATATCGAGAGAATTTTTGGAGTGGCGACAGTCGCGGGAGTTGAGATTTTGCGACAGCGCCAACTGAAAGACACTGTAGCAGATTTGCAGTGGGTATCTGAGCGCGTTGAGGGACACGTATTTTTGTTAACCCAACTGGCGGCTATTGGTAAGGGTAAGCCTGGGTATCTGCGGAAGCATCCAGAATTAGTGACGAAAAAGGCTGAACCCATCCTCAGAGAACAACTGGCAAGACAAAGTGAAGCAGCGCGAAATTTACTCAGCCGGATGTGTGTGTTGCGTGTGGGGATAGATATCCGAGGTTTAACTTTCTTGAGGTTATATACAAATGATTGGGAGCAAGACGATCGCTTTGAAATGGCAGCAGTCTTAGAAGAACCTGCTGAATTTACAGAGAAAGAAATTAGTGAAACGCAAGCAATTTTAGAGCGATTAGTCGATAGCAGTTTGGTGCAGAGTCGCTATGATGAACAGCAATGTGAGATATTTTATGACTTACATCGGGTGATTGTGGAGTTTCTTCAAGGGGAATATCAAGACGAACTGCCCAATCTACTCAATAGTATCTATAAGTTTTACTGCTCTGGCAAGAATGTTGAAAATCCTAAAACTTTAGAAGATTTGCGCCTAGTACTGGAAGCACAATATTTTGCTTTTGAGTTGGGCAACTACAGTGAAGCATATAATTTAATAACGAGAACTTTGGGAAAATATCTGAGACGTTGGGGACACTGGAATTTATTAAAAGACTTATGTGAACAAGTTTTGCCGCACATTGATGAGGAGGAATGCTGCATCTGCTTGCAATGGATTGGAGTCATTCATCGTGATTTAGGCAATTGGGATGAAGCAGAAAGATATTTTCAGAATGCTTTAGCCATTGCCCAAAAGCAAGAAAGTAAAAATAGTATTGCATATAGCAATAGATTGTTAGGAGACATAAAGCGCAAACGCGGTAACTGGGATACAGCTGAAACCTTTTATCGACAATATTTAAAATTGATGACAGAATTAGGCGATCGCTCTGGTATGGCTTCTGGTTGGGGAATGTTGGGAGATATAGAGCGTAAACGCGGTAACTGGGATGCAGCTGAAACCTTTTATGTAGAATGTTTAAAAGTTGAGACAGGATTAGGCGATCGCTCTAGCATGGCTTCTATTTCGGGACAGTGGGGAAATATTGCAAGATTTCCAAATAAAAAAATATCCAACTATTTATTGTGGGATGGTCATCTTGCACGCCTGTGGTTATGGGCGAGCGAGACGCCCACCCCACAAAATTGGATAATTTATTTCTTGGGAATCCCAAAGCGCAATCCTGACAACAGGAATGCAGCCAAAACCTTGTATCATAACTCTTTGGCATTGCGGACAGAATTAGGTGATCGCTCTGGGATGGCGAATATTTGGGGACAGTGGGGAGATATAGAGAGCAATCGTGGTAACTGGGATGCAGCCGAAACCCTATATCGCCAATCTTTGAAATTGATGACAGAATTAGGCGATCACTTTGGCATGGCGAATATTTGGGGATTGTTGGGATATATAGAGCGCAATCGCGGTAACTGGAATGCAGCCGAAACCCTATATCGCCAATCTTTGAAATTGATGACAGAATTGGGTGATCGCTCTGGCATGGTTAATATTTGGGAACAGTTGGGATACATAGAGTACCGTCGTGGTAATTGGGATGCAGCCGAAATCCTGTATCGGCAAGCTTTGGCATTGCGGACAGAATTAGGCGATCGCTCTGGCATTGCTCAGTCTTATAGTTGTTTAGGAAAAAATGAATGCGATCGCGGTAATCTCGAAGCAGCAGAACAGTTTTCTAAACAAGCTTTAGTAATAGCCCAAGAATTGGGGATGACTCACTTACTGGGAGAGATTAACTACGATTTAGCACGGCTAGAGCATAAGCGCAGTAATACAGAACTTGCCCAACAGCATTACAACACAGCGCATCAAATCTTTCAGCAATTGGGTGCAGCGAAGGATTTGGAGAAAATCAAGCGAGAGTGGGAGCAAGATAAATCCCAATGATGCCAAGTTCATTAATTTCAATCTTACAGGCTAATAGATTACTGCGTTCAGATAACGAAACCTAGCCCAATACAGTTCAGATAAAACCAAAACACTTGTAGAGACGGCGATTTATCGCGTCTCGAAAACCCACAATTTTGTACAATTAGCCCTTAACCCAAGCGTATTGAAACCTAGACTACAAACTGTGAACAAGCGGCTGATAATTAGATACGCGATGTTTAACAACAAGCCGCTCTGTATCTACGCATCCTTTGGAGATATACTTTTTCAGCAACTTACCCACAATCGAAATACCTTGCTCAATCTCCTCTGGCGGCATACAGAAAGTCAGACGCATCGCTGGATAACCCTGTTTATCGGGGAAAAATGCCGAACCGCACGCCAAGTAGACATTTTGTGCAAAGGCTTCCTTACGAATTGTCCCAATCGGAATATCATCTGGTAACTGTACCCAGAGAAATAATCCTCCCGTGGGAACTGTCCACCGGATCTCTTCAGGGAAATAACGCTCTAAAGCTTGCAGCATGGTATTACGACTTTGCAAATTATCTGTGCGAAGTCGGCTGAGGTGACGGCGGTAATGTCCTGAAGCGAGATATTCGCTAACTATTGTTTGCGAAATACTGGATGTGTGCAAGTCATGGAGCAACTTCCGCTCAATAATTGCTTGATAATGCTTACCTGTAACTACCATATAGCCCACTCGTAAACCCGGCATTAAAGTTTTAGAAAAGGTGCTTAAATAAGTCACTAAATTATTTTTATCTAAAGCTTTAATTGGCGCTGGCACAGCATCAAAATTTATTCCTTCATAAGCATTATCTTCCAAAATTGGACACTCATATTTCTCAGCTAATTCTAATAATTGTTGACGATGAGCTTGTGTTGTCGTCAATCCAGTCGGATTATGAAAAGTACTAATCGTATAAATTAATTTCGGGCGGTGGCTGTGGAGATATTGCTCTAATAAATCTAAATTCATTCCCTCCGCAGTCATGGGAATGCCAATAATCTTGGCTCCTAAGTTTTCTAAGATAGAAATTGCACCATAATAGGTGGGAGCTTCGACAATCACCCAATCACCAGATTTTACATAATAATTCATCGCTAATGACAACCCTTGCTGAGAGCCATTAGTAATAATTAAATCTTCTGGAAAAACCTCTAATCCTTGATGCACTAGCATCTGAGCAATTTGTCTGCACAGAGTTAGTTGTCCTTGAGGCATCTCATGGGGAAAGAAAATATCAGCATCATCTTGTCTTAATGCTCGTCTGGCAATGAGGTTAATATCTTTGGGTGGACGAGGATAACCGTAGCCAAAATTAATCATTCCTGGCTGAGTTTGTGCTTGCACCAGTGGAGTATACATCTCATAAAAAGAACACTTTCCTGGTTTTGTAATTATGACATTTTGGGCTGGAGCAAATGTAGATTCTAAGTTGGCACTCTTAACAGAAACGCTGCTGACAAAATATCCCGAACCCTGATGAGCAGAAACAATACCATCTGCTTCTAAAACGTTATATGCTTCAATAATCGTGAGTTTGTTAACTTGTAAACTTTCTGCCAGGGAGCGGATAGAAGGGAGGCGATCGCCACTTTTGAGTGCGCCAGATTTAATGAGACGACTGATGCGATCGCGGATCTGTAAATAAATCGGTTTGCGTGACTGTCGTTCTAATAAAATGTTCATTTTGGCGCACTCGTTAATGACTAAATAATCATCAATACTGGCAATATAAACTATTTTTACCAAGTTTACCTAGTACAGTTGAGGGAATTTTTACTATACCAGTTGAGATAGCGTTTAACTGTACTAGATAAAATCTACCAAAACTGTACCTTCTCAGTTGAAAAAACTTACGTGAAAGTAAAAGTAATAGTTCACTGTGTATCAGGTGCTTTCACTATGAATAAATTTAATTTTTTGTTAAATTTACAAAAATATTGGCAACATTTGGTCATATGGATGACTAGTGGTTCTGACCTCCAAGTGTGGCAGGAATCAGACTGGCATGGTCACATTTCTTGTTGGCGTGCCTACGATCCAATGACAGGACGTTCTGCCTGTTTTGGTTCAGAAGAAGAAATGCGAATTTGGATTGATAAATGTTATTACAGATAAAAACTTTTGCCAATCAATATGACAAATAGACACTGCTGAAATTCTGAGAGATGAAAAGTCGCTAGGAGACTTTACCAAATCCGCCTCCACCAGGAGTTTCTATCACAAAAACATCCCCAGGTTTCATCTCTACTGTTGCTGTGCTATCTAAATTCTCTTCAATTCCATTCTGACGTTGAATCCAGTTGCGTCCGACAATTCCAGCTTCCCCACCATTTAACCCAAAGGGAGGGACAACCCGATGTCCAGAGAGAATATTAGCTGTCATTGGTTCTAAAAACCTGATGTGGCGGACAACTCCATTACCGCCGGAATGTTTTCCTTTGCCACCGCTATCGGGACGAAGGCTAAAGCTTTCTAAAAGTACAGGATAACGGGTTTCTAAAACTTCTGGATCGGTCAAGCGGGAGTTAGTCATGTGAGAATGAACACCATCAGTTCCATCAAAATCAATTCCTGCTCCAGAGCCACCGCAGATAGTTTCATAATATTGATATTGCTCATTCCCAAAAGTAAAATTATTCATCGTTCCTTGAGAAGCAGCCATGACACCCAAAGCGCCATATAAAGCATCAACAATGGTTTGAGAAGTTTCTACATTACCCGCTACCACTGCTGCTGGATAAATTGGATTCAGCATACAGCCACTCGGTATAATAATTTCTAGAGGATTAAGACACCCGGCATTAAGAGGAATATTATCATCAACCAATGTCCGAAAGACATATAATACTGCTGCTTGAGTTACAGCTTTAGGAGCATTAAAATTACTATTTAGTTGCTCAGAAGTTCCAGTAAAATCAATTGTAGCACTGCGATTTTCTTGGGATATTGTAACTTTTACTTGAATGATTGCCCCATTATCCATTTCATAAACAAATGAGCCATTCTTAAGAAGATGGATAGCCTTTCTGACCGACTCCTCAGCATTAGCTTGTACAAATTTCATATAAGCTTGGACAGTCTCGATCCCATATTGTGAAACCATTTTACGGAGTTCAATAACTCCTCGTTCATTTGCAGCAATTTGTGCCTTAAAATCAGCGATATTTTGGTTAGGGTTACGAGCAGGATAAATATGATTTGAAAGGTGCTCTCTTACTGCGAGTTCTCGGAACTTTCCCTCTTCAACCAAGAGAAAATTATCAAAAATAATTCCTTCCTCTTCTACTGTAGTACTGTGGGGAGGCATTGAACCGGGAGTAATTCCACCGATATCTGCTTGATGTCCGCGAGAAGCAACATAGAAAATAACTTGTTTTTTGTCTTCGTCAAAAATAGGGGTAATTGTAGTTACGTCAGGAAGATGTGTTCCCCCGTTATAAGGATTATTTGATAGATATACATTCCCTGGTTTTAGAGTGTCATTTTTTTCATTAATTAAACTGCGGACACTTTCACTCATTGAGCCTAAATGTACAGGAATATGCGGGGCATTAGCGACTAATAATCCAGAGGAGTCAAAAATGGCACAGGAGAAATCTAGCCTTTCTTTGATATTTACAGATGCTGCTGTATTTTGCAGAACAATTCCCATTTGCTCTGCAATAAATTGATAGAGATTTTTGAAAATTTCTAAGCGGATGGGATCTGGTTGAGATGTTGTGTACATTTTTAACTCCTTAAAAAATTGTCTAAGAATCGCTTAAACTTTTTTTAACATTTTTAAGCTTACCTCTAAAAGGAGATTGGATAAAACGAAAGACTGATGACTGTTAACCCTCAATAGTCAACAGTGGCGGGGCGGCTATCCCGGACACCCCAAAAAGCAAGTGGGCTTCTCACCGCCTTAGTGAGTGGCCATGAATGGATAGACTTTTTATTGTAAAATCGTGTTGATTTTAGTGTAGCGATGATAAGAAATTTTTAGTAGAACAGCTAGTCTATAAACATTCTAAAATTAGATGGTTACGTTTAGTTAATCTCGCTTGCCAGTTAGGTTCTACTACAATCGTGCTAATTTTTTCTACAACGATCGCAGGCCCATGAATACTATCTTCTGGTTGTAAATCTTCCCGTAGATAAACAGGAGTATTATGCCATCTGTCAGCAGTAAACATCTTTACTGTCTCAACAGATGCAGGTGCTTCGTCTAAAGGGCGAGTCCTAATAATTAAAGACTCTTCGAGAGTCTCCATTTTCTGAATTACTTCTACTGAGACTGATTCGACAATTAAAGCTTTCTCTAATTGAATAAAACCATATCGAGATTTATGTTCCACCTCAAATTCTTGCCGCATCACTGCTACTTCATCGGCAAAATTGACGGTCAGTGTAGAGTTAGTTCCCTCATATTTTAAGTTAACTTTCTGGACTATTTCTACTTGACTATGCACCTCATCTATTTCATTTATAGCTTGAGTTTCTAAATATTCCATTAACAGATGCAATTTAGTAATTAATGTTTGACTGAGAGGCTGTTCTACACCTCCTTCTCTAATTGCCCGCATATCAGCTAATCCCATTCCATAAGCAGAGAGAACTCCAGCATAAGGGTGAAGAAATATTTTTTTCATTCCCAAGGTATTGGCAATTAAACAAGCAACTTGGCCGCCTGCGCCGCCAAAACAACAAAGCACATATTGGCTGACATCATAACCCCGTTGCAGACTAATTTTTTTAATTGCATTCGCCATATTTTCCACTGCGATCGCAATAAATCCAGCAGCTACTTGTTCGGGAGTAGAATGATTTAATGTAGCGGTTTGAATGTCTAGGGCTAATTGTATAAATTGCTGAATGACAGTATCTTTATCTAAAGGTAAATTGTCATCAATTCCAAAAACCGATGGAAAATATTTCGGGTGGATTTTGCCTAACATCACATTGGCATCAGTAACTGCTAATGGCCCCCCGCGTCGGTAACAAGCAGGCCCAGGATTCGATCCAGAAGATTTAGGGCCGACACGATAGCTAGAACCATCAAAAGAAAGAATGGAACCGCCTCCAGCAGCAATGGTATTAATTGCTAATACGGGAACTCGCATCCGCGCCCCAGCAATTTCCGAATCTAGTTGTCGTTCATACTCTCCTTTAAAGTGGGCGACATCTGTACTTGTCCCTCCCATATCAAAGGTAATAACTAACTCAAAACCTGCCCTTTTACTAGTTTGAACTGCGCCGACTATACCGCCAGCCGGTCCACTCAAAATACTATCTTTGCCTTGAAATTGTTGGGCTGAGACTAAACCTCCATCAGATTTCATAAACATTAATTTGACTCCAGGTAACTGACTCGCTACTTGGTTGACATAACGACGTAGAATAGGAGTTAAATAAGCATCGACTACTGTTGTATCTCCTCGGCTGACTAACTTCATTAATGGGCTAACTTGATGAGATACAGATATCTGCGTAAAGCCGATTTCTTGGGCAAGCTGGGCTATTTGTTGTTCGTGTTCAGGATAGCGATCGCTGTGCATAAAAACAATAGCACAACTCCGAATTCCTGTGTTGTATACTGCTAGTAAGTCATTTCTGACTTGTTGAATATTTACAGGGATTAACTCATTTCCATGAGCATCATAACGTTCATCAATCTCAATTACCTGCTCATATAGCATGGTTGGTAAAACGATATGACGAGCAAAGATGTTAGGACGATTTTGGTAGCCAATTCGTAGGGCATCTTTAAACCCTTTGGTGATGACAAGAACAACGCGATCGCCTTTCCTTTCTAACAATGCATTTGTTGCAACTGTTGTCCCCATTTTTACGACTTCTATGGCTTCAGTAGGAATGGGTTCGTTGCTAGAAATACCCATAATATCCCGTATCCCTTGAATGGCTGCATCTTGATATTGCTCGGGATTTTCTGAAAGCAGTTTATAAACTATAATCCATTGATCTTTCGGTAGAGAAATAATTAAAAAACGTTCAGGATGTCTTGAGAGTCTGTCTATAATTGCCTGATTATTAGTCACGGCAACAATATCTGTGAATGTACCACCGCGATCGGCAAAAACTTTTAACATTGCTCTATTTCCTTAATGCTGTGAAATATTGTTTAAACCGTTATTTATCTCAAACGATTACAAGTATTCAACATTAAATATAGACTTTGTTGAGTCAAACTTTACTCAACTTATAAACTTTATTTTCTGGAACTTTTGCCTCGTTCTAATGCTCTTGATTCTGGTGGCGGAGGTTCGGGCGGCTTTTGAAGGATTTCAATAATTGCAGTAATGACTTCATTGATTTTTTCATCCTTTAGTTTTCCGATAAATCGAATAACATTAGTTTTATCAACCGTGGCAATAATATTAGGGCGAATGTAGCAAGGGCTTAAACTTAGTTTACCAACTCGGAAGTCTTGGTCTTCTAACTGATTTTCATAGTCTCTGCCTGGTTTGCTGGTGATAGGACAGACCATAGGCAACTTCTCTGGCTTCTGCGATCGCTACCACTTGCGGTAAACTTGTCCAACAAGCGATCGCTACTCCTACAAATGCCACTGTCATCAGCAACACCACAAACAGATTTTCGCCTCCCGTAGTCACGACTTTGTTAAGTTTGTCACCGAATAACCAGCCAACTCCTACTGCGCTGCACAGTAAAAATATCAGGATGCTTACCTGGAGATGTCTACTGAGTCTATGATAATTACCACAGGACGCGATTTATATCGCTGTATCCACCAATTGGGATGAAATAGAGGGAAGTTAACGCGGCGAATCACTGCATCTATTCCCATGACACCAATGGGGAATAATAGGCCAATTAGCAAGTCAAGCTATTTATGCAACGCCATTTGAACACCTGCAAGCATAACTAGCAACTTGGGTTATTAGCTAGTGGTCTGTCAAATTCATTTTGACGGTTAGAGAGACGCGATAAATCGCCGTCTCTACAGGGAATTTATCCATCAATTATTTATTGACAGACTACTAGAGTTCCCATCTCCTAAATGTTCTGAACAAAGATTTTTGGCTCGGAATTACACTTAGATTTTATTCTCTTATCAGAGAAAAAGTTTGACAACACCAGCATTTCTTGACACCATAATTTGGTCTTTATGGTGCGATCTTTACCTCCTGCTTTCTTATTCCCACTCTGCACTTTCAGGAAGCTTCTTGTTGAGAAAGCGATCCATGCACCGCTCCGCTAAAGCCGCGATAGTTAGCGATGGATTAGTGCAGGCAGTCGAACCAGGAATGAGAGAACCATCAACAACAAATAAGTTAGAATAGCCGTGGACTTTTCCATAAGTGTTGCATACAGCACCCATAGTTGCACCACCAAGGGGATGAGCTGTAGCACTAAAGTCAAGCGGTGCGCCAAAAGTTGTACCATTAGCTTGGTTGAGCAGTTGGTAAGTATACTGGTTAGCCTGGGTAATTTTTTGATTGTTGGCTGAGTTCTTGGGCCAGAATAGATTAGCTGACTGCGTAGAAGTATTGTAACTCAGATAGCCCTCCGGCTTGGCGATCGCTAGGCTCACAGGAGCCAACACACCTTGGGGAACTATCGGAAAAGGAAGTTGCTCGATGACTAATGGAGCGATGGGATTGTCGAAGTCTTCAATTACTACCGATGCTGGGCCACCCAGTGTGGCATTAGTTTGACCAGAAGTGACGATCGCACTCACCCCATCACCGTTAGTTCCCCACAATTTTCCGACTTGATTGTTCAGACGAGGCAATGTCCTATTGTGCTTAGCACGCAAAAGCAATTCAGTGGTACCAATGGAACCGGCTGCTAAAAATAGATAGCGACAGATAAAGGATTTTTTGGACAGTACAACTCCCCGCTCATTGATTTGATTGCAGGTAACTCGGAAACGCCCAGTATGGTATTCCTCGATTGTATTTACCACGTGTAGGGGTCGGATTTCCACCTTTTTAGTAGCTTCTGCCATGCTGAGATAATTTCGATCTAAGCTATTTTTTGCACCACTATTAAGGCCATAGTAAACTTGACCTGCGATCGCAGAAGGAACCTTCTTACCCTCGATTTCTTGTCGAACGATATCCCAATCAACAGCGACATCAAGCTTCTTAGCTTTTAAACCAGCTTTGGCTGCTTGCTCTAATAAGATCCGGCTTGCCAAATAGTAGTCAGTTTTTAGAATGTCATCTGGTATTGGAGATGGGTTGAGGATGGAACGCACCCTTGGATAGTAAACTTTATCCAGTTCCTCATATTTGATGCTGCGTGGAAAGACTTGATAAAAAAGTTCTTTAGTTGGCTGATAACTAACTGCGTTGTAGACTAGCGAACCGCCTCCTACTCCTGCCCCACGATAAACAATGATGCCATCGCCTACTTTAACATCCAGGACACCAGTGTATACATCAATCGGAACTTGGTTAAATATAACTGTAGTCGGACTTAACCAAGTAGACCGACCATCTGGATTCTGATATGTGGAGAAAGTATTACCTGCGGCGGTGATTGGCCATCGTCGTCCTCGCTCCAATACTATGGTTTTAACTCCAGCTTCACCAAGGCGCAATGCTGCAACTGCTCCACCAAAACCACTACCAATCACTAGCGCTTCTACACATTCTTCACCACGATATGCAGAAGCAATGCTAGGTAAACCTATACTTGCGGTTGCTGCCAGCGTTGCCTGAATAAATTGACGACGTTTAATTACGCCCGACATAATTAATTTCCTGTATGAGTTGATTATGCACCGATACCTTTACATCCCAGTTGAAATCACTAGCTGCAATTGATGTCTTCCAGGAATTACAGAAGTAACTTAAAAATATCGAGCACCTGGTTAGGACAACTTCTGCTACACTCGTTGCACAATCCCAAAAATACCAGTATCAAAAATAGTTGATCTGCCAAATTGCCAAAAACTTGTTTTTGTGTATTTAGAGACTGCCAAATACAAAAATATCTAACTACTGATTGTAGGGTGAGCGTCTCGCCCGCCTGTAACACTTCGCGCTATTCTTGATCAAACGTCAGCGAACAAGTTTATTGCAGCGAACTTTAAAAAGCATGGGTGGCAAACTAATTGTATTTGAAGGTGTTGAAGGCTGTGGCAAAACCAGCCAAATGCAGCTTTGTTCTGAGTGGTTGGAAAGTTTGGGTATTTCTGTGGTTTTAACTCGTGAACCAGGAGGAACAGAGTTAGGCTTACACCTTCGCCGCTTGCTACTAGAAAAAGCAGAGGATAAACCAGTTGCACAAGTGACAGAACTCTTGTTGTATGCTGCCGACCGATCGCAACACGTTGAACAAGAACTTAAACCAAACCTCACAGCCGGGAAATATATTTTATGCGATCGCTACACTGACTCTACCATTGCCTATCAAGGATATGGTCGGGGTTTGAACATGAGTTTAATCAATCAGCTTAATTATATTGCCACTGGTGGTTTAGAAAGTGACTTAACTATTTGGCTAGATGTCGATGTCGAAGTGGGACTGGCCCGCAAACGGGGAGATGGAGTAGGACTAGACCGCATTGAACAAGAAACAATCGCTTTTCATCGGCGCGTTCAGCAAGGATACGCAGAGTTAGCAGCATCCTATCCCTCACGAATTATGCGGGTAGATGGTAGCTTGAGTAAAGAAGCTGTACAACAAGTAATTCAAGGAATTTTGCGTGTACACCTGAAGGAGTTGCCATAGGCATAACCTGAAAATTTGAGGCGATATAAAATGATACTTGCCTACAAAAATATCTGGCAGTTTGACGTGTTTCAATAAGATCAAAACTGCTGCAAGTTATTGCGAAAAAACTTGAAATAATATATGTCTCACATTATTGTCGAAGACCTCAGAAAGACTTTTTTTGTGTCTGAACGCTCCTCTGGGCTTTTCGGTTCAATCCAAGGACTTGTGCAGCGAAAAACAAGAGTTGTTCATGCGTTGAAAGGAGTTTCATTCTCCCTTGATCAAGGAGAACTTGTAGGGTATATCGGCCCAAATGGAGCCGGGAAATCAACTACCATTAAAATTTTAAGTGGGATCTTAGTCCCTGAGGGTGGGAAATGCATAATTGGCGGACGAACTCCCTGGAAAGATAGAATCCGGCATGTTGGTCGTATTGGAGTAGTGTTTGGTCAGCGATCGCAACTATGGTGGGATCTACCAGTGATTGAGTCCTTCGATCTGCTGCGGGATATTTATCGCGTTCCCGATTCAGAGTATCGCCAGACACGCCAAGAAATGATTGATTTGCTTGATCTATCAAGCTTTCTCTCTACGCCTGTGAGGCAATTAAGCCTTGGTCAAAGGATGCGATGTGACTTTGCAGCAGCAATGCTTCACAGACCTGAGATCCTTTTTCTAGATGAACCTACTATCGGTCTGGATGCAGTTTCAAAGCTTGCTGTCAGAAAATTTATTAAAGCGCTGAATAAAACTCATAAAGTAACCACTATTCTGACTACCCATGATATGGATGATATCGAGGCATTGTGCGATCGCATAATTATTATTGGTGGAGGTGAAATTCTTTGTGATGGAACTCTAGCAACGCTGCGTTCTCAAGTTTCTTCGCGTCGCTACTTAAGAATAGACCTGACAAACGATGACTTCTCCTTTGAAGAAGAAGGGGTCAGTATCATCTCCAAAGAAGGTCGTACCGTAACTCTTGCCTTCGATCCCACAAAGCTTTCTGCTGCGTCCCTGATTAGCCAGATTACCTCAAAACACGAAGTAGAGGATCTTTTTGTGGAAAATCCACCTATTGAAGAGATAGTTGCTGAACTTTATGCGAAGTCAGGAGGGATTTTCGGATGAAAGCCTATTTGTCACTGTTTGTTGCGAGATTTGCACTACTGCTGCAATATCGGACTGCTGCTTTAGCTAGGATTGCAACTCAGCTATTTTGGGGATTCGTGAAAGTTATGGTTTTAGAAGCATTCTTCACTAACACAACCTCTGCTCAACCTCTGACTTTTCGTGAGGCTGTAGGATATGTATGGCTTGGACAGGCGTTTTTGATGGCGATTGTCCCTTGGTCAGGTGATAAGGAGATTCAAGACTTGATCCGTTCCGGTGCGGTAGGATACGATCTTCTGCGGCCCACTGACCTTTATAATTTTTGGTTTACTCGCGCTTTGGCGCTTCGCACAGCACCCTTGATACTTCGTGCTATTCCTCTTCTTTGTGTGACAATTTTCCTTTTTCCCATTGTCGGGCTTTCGGAGCGATCGCTTTCTTTTCCACCCTCCTTTGCTTCTTTTGTTGCTTTTTTTATCTCCTTTATTGGTGCAATTCTGCTTTCGTCTGCATTGACTATGCTTCTGACTGTATCAATGATGTGGACACTTTCTGGTGAGGGAATTAATAGTATCCTCCCCACTCTGATTATTATCTTGTCTGGAATGATTGTTCCTCTGCCACTTTTTCCTGAGTGGAGCAAGCCTTTTTTGAATGCACTTCCTTTTTCAGGGCTTGTTGACCAACCTTTTCGTCTTTTTACTGGTAATCTTTTACCCAATGAACTATTTCATGTATTGCTGCATCAAACTTTCTGGATAGTTGTGATTGTTATCCTTGGGCGTTTCCTTGTGAACCGTGGTGTAAAAAAGCTTGTAATTCAAGGAGGATGAGTGTGAATGCTTTTTTTCTCTACCTCCAATATATTTCTGTATCTTTAAAATCACAAATGCAGTACAAAGTGTCCTTCTTGCTTCAAGTAGTAGGGAATTTTCTCGGAACCTTTGTTGAATTTTTCGGAATATGGGCACTTTTTACTCGTTTTAATAATATTGGTACGTGGACTCTGAGTGAAGTTGCTCTCTTTTATGGAATGGTAAATATTTCTTTCGCCTGTGCTGATGCTCTGGGACGAGGGTTTGATTCATTTGGAAAAATAATTAAGAATGGAGACTTTGATCGTTTACTTCTTCGTCCACGCACCACAGTACTTCAACTTCTGGGGACAGAATTTACCTTGAAACGAATAGGAAGATTTTCTCAAGGGCTTATTGTTACCGGGTGGTCGCTTTCAACTCTCCACATTCCTTTTACTTTGAAAACATGGTGGCTTTTGGGCACTTCATTTATTGGTAGCGTTGCCCTTTTTATTGGTATCGTTATTGTGCAAGCAACGCTCACATTTTGGACTATTGAATCGCTCGAAATTATGAATATCCTCACTTATGGAGGAGTCGAAACGGCTCAATATCCTCTTTCAATTTATGGCAAATGGTTTCAGCGATTCTTCACTTTCTTTATACCACTTGCCTGCGTGAGTTATTTTCCTTTGCTTGCAGTGCTTGAAAAAGAAGATACTTTTTTAGTGCCTTTGTGGTTTTGCTACGTCTCTCCAATGGCAGGCATTGTATTTCTGATAGTTGCGCTGAAACTTTGGAACTTAGGGGAGCGATACTACTGTTCTACTGGCAGCTAAGTAGGTTGGCGTAAGAAATTTATTATATCTGAAGCGATCGCCAGAAATCAGTTATCAATATTGTGAACTACTTACACTGACCTTACGGTACAGTTTAGGCTTCCTGTCCAACAGAAAGCGAAGTATTCTTTAGCCAAAGGAACAATGACCAGAAAGCATGATTTACTCATTTCTGCTCTTGAAGGTCGAGTTCGTCCCCATCAAAAGTTTATCCTTGCTCTTGATTAAACGCTTGGAAAAACTTGGTTATCAAGTTACTGTCCAATCTGTTGAAGTAGCTGTCTAGACATTTTCTGCTTTCCACGCTCAGGCTGTCACCGTCAATGGTGTAGAGCCACATACTTTCTTTGGTTTTTTACCAAAGTTTGATTTTCAAGTCAGAGGGCAGATGGTTTGCAATCAGTGTAGGCTACCCTTCAGGAACCCTGTGGCAGAGATTTTATTCTGTTACTCTCAACCCTTACTCCCTTCGGTCGTGGCAGAGGGCAGGAATCAGAATTCCCTTCTGCCAACTGAGCCTCCTGCCCTCTGCCTTTCTTGCTAACACAAGATTTGTTCGTTTCCTCCACATCTTCCTCCCTCTCTACGAGACGCTACCGCGAACGCCTGACGGCATTGGTCGCAAGATTGTCGTCAACTCACGCGCAATTCATCTCACGCTTCCGTTTAGCGGTAAGACGTGAGATGAATTGCTGTTTTAGCTAAATTAGAAAATAGCTTCTGCCAATCGATAGAGGTAACAGTATTTTCTGTCTGTTTTACCTCAAACGTGACATTACAAGCTATTGGTAGTTTTAGCGCTTGCACGCAAAGTTCTGCCACATCTTCACGGCTGATTTTGCCCTTAATATTATCGCCTTGTTCAAATATTAATTCCTTACCCCCTGGTTCCTCAGTTAAAGCACAAGGTCTAACAATGGTATAAGGAATTCCGCTTTCTCTTAAACTATCTTCTCCCTTTAACTTCCAAGTTAAAATCCCTCCCAATTGGTCATTTAATTTCACTGCTGGCGGTTCTTCATCTAAATTAATCCCAGGGCGACCAGGACGAGTCACGCCTGCTGAACTGACTAAGATAAATTGTGGTAAAGTTGTCCCGCCGTAAGCTTTAATTGATTCCAACTGCAAAGTAAAACCACCGGGAGAAAATTTGGGATTCAAAGCTCCATCATATTCAAATTTGCTCAACATCAGTTGAAATGAACAAATTCTACTCTGCTCAATTGGCGGCGCATCTTTGACAACTTTTGCCCGAAAGACAGGAATCAAATCTGCAAAGGGAATGTGAACATCTATCCAGGTATTAGCTACGGTATCGAAAGAATAGCTATAGCCAATGCCATCCCATTTTGTATCTGTCCGCAGAAATATTTTATAACGCTGACCGTCACCTTTGACGCGCAATTTTACACCTTCGCAATCAGATAAGTTGAAGGGGGGATCAAAATTCTTAGTTCTGATAGAAGCAAATCCGCCAGAGTTAGCCGTGGAGACATTACCAGCAAACAAAGCTGTATTTTCTACTAATTGGATATTACTGGCACTCACGCCACCCATGACGACATCATCTAGCGCCCCCCAAATATCCTTTAATTCTGCTGATGGCTTTGTAAAATCAAATATCGGTT
The DNA here is from genome assembly GCF_047228265.1 of Nostoc sp. UIC 10607. NCBI lineage: Bacteria > Bacillati > Cyanobacteriota > Cyanophyceae > Nostocales > Nostocaceae > Nostoc > Nostoc sp. UIC 10607. Next base: position 40,402 of record NZ_JBIQNW010000019.1, read on the forward strand.
TTTCATTTGCTTGGGGTAGATATTTTGCCGCCGCTTGAACTAAATTTTTGACACCTTGATATTCCACATTTTCTGGGGTGTCGCCAACAATTTCTGGTTGGTAAAATTTAACACCTTGGTAATATTTTGCTCTATCTGCTGTGTCTCCCTCAACTGGTTGCACGCGCACTGCTGTGCAACAAACTACAGCTTGGATATCAGCCATAACTAAAGGAGTTAAAGTTTCTGGTTTAGTTATATCCGCAACTACCAAGTCTATATCATTACCAAGAATTGACCGTGCTTTATTAATGTCTCGAACTAGGGCGCGAACTTTATAACCCTGTTGGAGCGATCGCTGCACCACTCGCTTACCTACACCACCTGTTGCCCCTGCTACTAGTATTACACCCACGTTTCTTCCTCCATTGGGTCTATATTGATTATCCTTAGGACGGCCTTGGATTAACTGCTGTACCCAGTTAAGGAAAGGAATTACCTCAAAGTAAGTCAGGGTTTCGAGAAACCTGCCTAAATCCCATTGAGAACGATTTTTGTCAGTCACATTTGCGTCCTCACAACTTTCTTAAGTTTAGCCCAATGTCTGTTTCTCCAAATCCTCCGGTACTCAGAAATTGGATAATGCTGAGTTGCTTTAATTAGGTGAAAGGGGATAGGCTACAGGAGATACCTGTAACCAGCAATTCTCTTTAATGAGGGAGACTAGCTACAATTAAGCCAAATCTTTGGCATTCCATGCATAGGTATAGCCCGTCATAGACATCGCTCAATCACGTTAGGATACTTAATTAGGTGTTCCTAATCAAACGGTAATTTACTTATGAGCCAACTTGAAAACATTCAAGCTGAGTACGAAAAGTTTCCTGAAGAATTTGAGAGTGTCATCATTAGCACCGTCAGTGCCCAGGCAATACCCAATGCTAGTTATGCTCCCTTTGTAATGGATGATTCCAAGAACATCTACATTTACGTCAGTGGTCTTTCGACTCATACCAAAAATATCTATGCCAATCCTCATGTTAGCGTCTTGTTTATTGAGGATGAAGCTAAGAGTAATCTAATTTTTGCCCGTCGTCGTTTGAGTTTTGATTGTACGGCAACTTTGATAGAGCGTGAAACTGACAAGTGGAATCAAATGGTTGAGCAATTTCAAAGGCGGTTTGGTCAAATTATCGAAGTTTTGCGCGGCTTGTCTGACTTTCGGATTTTCCAGCTAATTCCTAGTGAAGGTCGTTTTGTAGTTGGTTTTGGCGGAGCTTATCACATCAGTGGTGATAACCTCAATCAAGTTGTTCAAATCACAGGAGATAGTAACCAAAAGCAAGAATGAATTATAAATTATCACTGTTCTTATTAAACTATAGTTTTTAATTTTATGCTTCAGTTTCAACCTCCTGGTTTTGGACATAAAGTCATCCATACATCCTTGGGGGCGATGGTTTACTATACCCAAACGAATGCACCTTGGGCGATCGCTGATACTGAAGATTTACCTCCACTACTGTTTCTCCATAACTTTGGTGGTGGGGCATCTGCGTATGAATGGTCTAAAGTTTACCCGGCTTTTGCTTCTGGTTATCACATTTTAGCTCCCGATCTAATCGGCTGGGGAGAATCGGCTCATCCAGTCCGGGATTATAAAATTAGGGATTATCTCAGCACGATCGCAGAGTTTATCATCGAAACTTGTCGCCAGCCAGTGACCGTGGTAGCCTCGTCTCTAACAGCCGCTTTTGCTATCCGCCTAGCTATTGTTCAACCCAATTTATTCAAAGCACTGTTTCTGGTGTCCCCCTCTGGATTTGATGATTTTGGGCAGGGTGCTGGACGCAGACTTCCGCTTTCGGTGATCAATACGCCTCTGTTGGACAATTTTATTTACATGCTTGGTGCTGAAAATGAAATTGCAGTCCGAAATTTTTTACAAAGTTTTCTGTTTGCCAAGTCACAACGACTATCTCAAGAAATGGTGGAGGCTTATTTAACCTCTGCACAGCAGCCTAATGCCAAGTTTGCCGCTTTGTCATTTTTGCGGGGCGATCTTTACTTTGACCTGAGTTTATATATTAAGCAACTGACAATTCCCACGGTGATCTTTTGGGGAGAAAAGGCACAATTTACCAACATCAAATTAGGAAAACGCTTGGCAAATTTAAATACAAGTGCAATTCGAGATTTTTATGCGATCGCAGATGCAGGAGTATTACCTCATTTGGAAATACCAGAAGTTTTCATTGGTCTATTGCAGCGATATCTTTAGGAGTTATATAGCGGTTCCCATTCAGATACGGTACAACATTACATCACCCGTAGGGGCACGCAGTCCCAATTGGTGTCAACTTCAGAAGATAAAGCCCAAATTTGTTGGGTGTAAGCGTCAATCTGTCGATGGCGCTTACGCCTGGTTTTGACTAATCCAAAAAGCTTTTGACACTCAACAAGATAGAGAACAGCGTCAGTGGCATCACCACTTAGAATAGCTTGAAAAATACGGGTATAAACACGAAAAGCCATCACCGTAGAAATCAGGACTAGGGGTTGATTCAAAGCGATGCCTACGGCGGTAAACTACGCCACATCAATACATAATTGATTGAGAACAGCATAAAAAATCCAAGTAGCCAGAATTTGGATTTGTACGTCGTTCGTATCACCGACCCAGATATAAGCCAAACCCAAAAGTCGTTTTGTCAGGAGAAATGCATCTTCAACGCGCCAACGTCTTTACCTTAGCTGGAGTGCGAACCAGTATAATAGCCTGGATCTTCTTTAAAAAATTCGCAGCTAATCACTCTTCCCTTAGCGTCCTTAGCGTCCTTAGCGGTTCGATACCCTAACCATGTCCACTCAACCCACAATCCAAAGCATATACACCGATGGTGCTTGCACCGGAAACCCTGGCCCTGGTGGTTGGGGTGTTGTCGTCTATTTCAGCGATGGCTCAATCCACGAAATGGGTGATGCATCGCCTCATACCACCAATAATAAAATGGAAATGCAAGCTGCGATCGCAGCCCTACAATTCCTGCAAACATCTCAACAAGCTGAACCGATCATCCTTCATACGGATAGCGAATACTTGATTAATTGCGTTACCAAGTGGGTGAAAGGCTGGAAAAAGAAAGGCTGGAAAAAGTCAGATGGTAAACCTGTCCAAAACCAAGAGCTTTTGGAGACTCTCGATGAACTCAATACCCAACAAGTAAAATGGCAACACGTTAGGGGACATTCTGGTAACATAGGTAACGAACGTTGTGATGCGATCGCTCGCACCTATGCCAGTGGCAAAATTCCTTCGCTACAACAATTAACTCCTACAAATTTTTATAAATCTTTACCTTCCACAAATGAACTAAATGTAGCAAAAGTAGCTGATTATGAAAAAAACTCTCGAATAACTAACCAAAGTCCGCAAGAAATCAGTACTTCTGCACCAGAAATAACCGTTATGGAACCATCAACTGGCCCAAGTGCGGCCGCAACCGATGAAAAACCGCCAGAAATGAGGGTTTCGCAACTCCGCAGCTTGGTTGAAACTCTGCGTATCGCTGACGAAATTTCTGAAAAAGGCTATTTAATCACCAGTTCTGAGTTAGCAGACTTGATGGATGTCCACGCCAGCGCTGTTACCAGTCGAGGAGATCAATGGCGCTGGCGAAACTGGATAGTATCACGGGTACGCCGTGAAGGGAATCAAATTCTTTGGGAACTAGAACGCGGGGATCAAATAGGAGGTGAAGAGGAGTAGGGAGTTTAGTAGAAGTGAAGAGTTAGGAGTGAGGAGTGAGGAGTTGAAAATCCATAACTCATAACTCATAACTCACCACTCATAACTCACCACTATACTTCCGTCCCCGCCACTCGCGTGGCTTACGGAACGCAGATAAGAAGATTCGCAGCACAGCTAAGGGATCAGCCAAAGGAGAAAGCCAGAATAACCAGCCGCCTTTTGCACTTTTGCGATCGTAAGAAGGTGCGATCGCAATTAGCATAGCAAAGCGAATCACCACCAAGAATAAATTTAGTCCCAGTAAGAGCAGTGGGGGAGTGGGTAGAGAGGCGATTGATCGCGTCTGTAGCGAGTAAGAAAGTGGAGGAGAAATCAACACAAAACTCAGGACTATTAAAAGAGGTAGACCTTGAACAGATGTGAGTAACCATAAATCTCCCCACAACTGGGAACGAGAAGTTGCATCTTTGAGATCGAGACTGCGCCCCCATTCCTTCCACGTCTCCATCGCTCCTTCATACATCCGTACCTTCAGCACTTTTGCACCATCTAAAAAGCCCACCTTATACCCTTGAGCAGCAATATTTCGTGCCAAAGTGACATCATCACAAAAAGAACCACTCGCACTACTATAGCCACCCACAGCAGCTAAAACGGAGCGGCGGCACAAAAAACACTGCCCATTTGCCATCACCCGTTCTGGCTGCTCTGTATTGATCCCAGCGGGGTCAAATCGGTAAAGCAGAGTCATCAACAAAGCTGGTTGTAGCCAGCACTCCCCTGGATATTTGAGAATGAACTGGGGTGAAAGGGAAACGAGGTCATAGCCCTGTGCTTCGGCCGTCTTCACCAAACCAGCAACCAAACCAGGATGCGGTTGGATATCAGCATCTAGCCCAAGAAACCACTGACTACCCTCAGAGCTATATAGAAAACCGTTATGCAAGGCCCAAGGACGACCCACCCAACCAGATGGTAAGGGGTCATCTGTCATCACGCGAAAGCGCGGATCTTTTTGCTGTGTCGCTTTTACCAAGTCTGGGGTGCCATCACTAGACTTGCTGTCTACAACAATAATTTCCCGAACTTCGTAGCTTTGCTGACTCAAACCAGCCAACAGAGGGCTAATACGAAGCGCCTCGTTCAGAGTGGGAACGACGACGCTAACCTTACCCAAAAGCTCCGGTGTCGGCTGTTGCGGTTCTATTGGAGGATGCCGTCTTGGCCCCTTTAGCAAGCGCGAAAACAGAATCGCCGTTGCTGGTACTTGGATAAGTAGCAATAAAAGGGAAATGGCGCTTTCTACTATCAAAGCGTTGTCTACTGTTGTCAAAATACTTATCAATTAAAATCGCGGCTATACAAAACAAATGGGCATTGAGGATGGGAAAGAGGCAGACGGGCAAAGTTTCGCTCAGTGACCAGGGGAAGGATTACAGAGGAGAGGAATTTTCCCCCTGCTCCCTGCTCCCTGCTCTCTGCTCCCCACTCTCTACTCCCCACTCCCCAATCTATAGGCTTATTTCAAGGCAACTTTAACGCTTCTTGCCACTGAAACTTCCTTGCTTGCTGGTTCAACAGCAACTGGAGTGGCTGTGGTTGAACTGCTTAACCACAGCGCCACAGCGGGAGCCACACCAAGAAGTAAGCCGAGCAACACAGGGATGGAGAATCCAGCGGCCAAGCTTAATCCGGCGGCGAAGGCAAAGTTAGTTAAATAAACGACTAAGGGTAGATTAAGTTGCGATCGCTCTAATTTAATCGAAGTGTTTCTCCACAACAATCCTGCCACACTCATAAACAGGGCGCTAGTGCCAAACCAACCTGCATAGTTCTGGTAAGGTGTCCCAAAGAAAGCTCCTGGTTGTTCCCAATACCAAAAAGGCAGAGAAGTTTGACTCATCGCTGGCTCAAGGGCAAAATCCCAGCAAGTGAAGAGTAAAGCACCAACGGCTATAGCCGCAATATGGCGTCCCCAACTGGGTTTTTGAGCCACTTTCAAACCAGTTCTCGCAATTAAATACGACGACAGCCCAACATAGAACCAAGATAAAGGAATAGTGAAAGGAACTAGCCCCGCAATCTTATAACCCAAGCCACTCAAGTAGCTATAATCTCCAAATGGAAAACCTGTGCTGGTTCCAAGTAGTTCACTCCCCAAGGAGATAAACATAGCCGGCAGCATAAATGCTAGCCAAGTTCCCAATCCCAACGTTCGGTAGGCATAAATAGAGACAGCTATTGTCCCCAAGATGATATCAACTACACCGCCACCTGCCATACTTAACTGTACGGCAGTTTCTCCAACCTGCGATAAGTTGAAAATTATTTCGGCATTAGGCACGACCAGTAGCATCCCTACCAGTCCAAAGGCTTTTGACACGATATGACCAATGAGGCATACGCGTTCAGCAATAACAAGTTGTCTCATGATAATTCCTTAACAAGATGTGACACGCGGCTACTCGGCTGCTAACAGTTTACAAATGTTTAACAACATATTTAACTACTTTGTGCCGCAATTCTCTACAAACTTGTTTGGCTTTCTTGGGAAGAGCATAACAGCCTATTGATTGAAGCTATAAGAAATATGATGATAGATTTACTAGTCTAAGCTATATAGTCAAAATCTACATAATTTCATCTGCAAAAACTTCTGGTTTGTTGTTCCATTGATACCCGTATGTTAAAAAACCCCTTCCATGCAGGGATCTCATGGAGGCAGGACAACCATCATAAGATTACCCAAGCCCTAAAGTAAAATAAAGTCTTTAGCTAACTCCTACAGAAGCCCTACATCTCACCCGTTTGCGTAGCGGTGACCATAGGGGAAGGAAAGGGGTGCGTTTGATAAGTGTGAAGAATGACACATTTAACCCAAAAAATCACGCCAAGGGCTACTAAGTATACCGTAATCTAGAGGTTGTCGATGAACAACTTCTAACTTAATGACTAACAGACGCCAATTTTTAAAAGGGGTGGCAGCACTTTCTAGCTTATCTTTAGCTGGTTGTGGCTGGAAGCTGGCTGAAGTACGTGCTAATTCTAATAGTTCTGGTCAACGTGATCAACTTTATATCTTTACCTGGACACAATATACTGACAACCAATTACTGAAAACTTTTAACACCCAAACCGGCATGAAAGTGCTAGCGGATGTATATGATTCCAATGATGTCATGCTGGCTAAGTTCCAAGCTGGAGGTGGTGGCACTTACAGCATCATTTACCCATCCGATTACATGGTGCAGAAGATGGTAGACAAAGGTTTATTAACAGAAATAAATCACGATCGCTTAATTGGTCTAGAGAATTTATTTCCCCGGTTTCAGAATCCTAGCTATGACCCTAATAACCGATATAGTATCCCTTTTAACTGGGGGACAACAGGTTTACTTTACAATTCCGAAAAACTCAAAGATGCACCACAAGACTGGGATTACCTTTGGCAAAACCAAGGGCAACTTAATCAGCGGATGACTTTGCTTAATGATGTTCGAGAAGTGATGGGTGCGACGTTACGAATGCTAGGTTATTCTTACAACTCAAAAAATGAACAAGAAATCAAACAAGCTTATGAAAAGTTGAAGATGCTAAAACCTGCGATCGCCCGTTTTGACACCGACGCTTGGCAAAATCAAATTCTGGCAGGAGATTTACTATTGGCAATGTGCTATTCAGCAGATGCGGTGAGAATCTCTCAAGAAAACCCTAAACTCAAATATGTAATTCCTCGCAGTGGTTCTTCATTATGGACAGACACTATTGTAATTCCGAAAACAGCCCCTAATCAGGCTGGAGCCTATGCTTGGATTAACATGATTCTGCAACCAGAATTAGCGGCCAAAATCAGTCAGCGCCTGAGTATTTCTACGCCTAATAGAGCTGGATTTGAGCAATTGCCAAGAACAATACAAAACAATACTAATTTATTTCCCTCAGAGTCGCTTTTAGCAAATTGTGAACGTGTTACTCCTGTGGGAGAATTTGAAGAGGTTTATGAGCGCTATTGGACTCAATTAACTAGCGGCTAAAATAATTAGGAATTAATAATTTGGAGAGACGGGATTAATTGCGTCTGTACAGGAGTTAGGAGTTATAAATGGTTAATTTTCAAAAAAGTGATATTTCTAAAATAGAAGAATTGCATCGCCCACGAGCGAATTGGCTCCAACCTTTGCTATTACTTGCACCATCTGGAATTTGGTTATTACTTTTGTTGGTGCTGCCAACTCTGATAATTTTCGAGTTAAGTTTAGTTGCAGACATCAGACCAGGAGATTTGGTCAATCCCAACGGATTCAAAAACTACATCCGCATATTTGACCCCCTTTACATACAAGTAATTGGGCGATCGCTATTTTTTGCCTTTGGCACTACAATAATTTGTTTAATTTTAGGCTTCCCTGTCGCCTATTGGATTGCTCAGATAGCTCCGCAGCGTTGGCGTAATTTGCTGCTATTAGGCTTTATATTGCCTTTGTGGACTTCCTCCTTACTTCGCTCCTATGCTTGGATTACAATTCTTCGTCCAACTGGTTTATTGAACAGTTTACTCAGCAATTTGGGCTTGCCTACTTTGGAATTACTTAACCAGAGTCAAGCTGTATTTATTGGCATGAGTTACAGCTTGTTACCCTATATGGTTTTGATTTTATATGCTTCTCTCGAAAAGCTAGACAAGCGGTTACTAGAAGCGGCGGCTGATTTAGGTGCAAATCCGGTAGAAACTTTTTACCAAGTAACCGTACCGCAAATTTTGCCTGGAATTGCGGCTGCTTCTATGCTTGTATTTATCACAGGTTTGGGGGATTTTGTTGATCCAGAATTACTTGGTGGCGCTTCTAGTATGACGGCAGCGCGGTTAGTTTATAACCAGTTTCTGGGAGCAACGCAAAATTGGGGATTTGGTTCAGCTTTGAGTATGACGTTAATTTTGCTTGTTAGTATTGCGATCGCACTTTTAATTAAGTTTGGCGAGGCTGCACCCAAACGCTAAACTTTTGGTCACTCAATTTATAATAAGGGCATCAAACGCCAGCGAGACAACGGTTATGCTCTCACCTGATCTCAAAAATGCGTTACCAACTACTGATGAACTTCCCTGTTCAGACGATACACCAGTGGATAACGAGGATCAAAATTTTTTGCCCAACATTTTACTCTTCTTACTCAACTCCATTTGGGCAAATCGCATGGATTGGTACTTCGGAGTAGATATGGGAGTTTATCACACCACAGGAGTAAATCCTAGAGTACCTGTAGTGCCAGATGCTTTTTTAAGTGTAGGAGTAGAACGGAAAAAGGGTGGTAAATCGCGTAAAAGTTATGCGGTTTGGGAAGAAAATGACATAGTTCCAATATTCACATTAGAAATGGTATCCCACACCCCAGGAGGTGAATACGACGAGAAGCTAGATATATATAGAAAACTCGGTGTATTGTACTACGTAATTTATAACCCTGAGTTTTGGCGACGCGACCAACATCAACCCTTTGAAGTGTATAAGTTGATAGATGGAAACTACCAACTACAAATAGGTGAACCTTATTTTCTGCCAGAGGTGGGGTTAGGTATTGGGCGACACCAAGCTGTAATTGCCGGGATACAACAGGAGTTTTTATGTTGGTATGATCAGCAAGGAAATCGCTATTTGACAGATGCAGAACAGGCTGAACAGGAGCGACAAAGGGCTGAACAGTTAGCGCAGTATTTACGTTCTCTAGGTGTAGATCCAAATAATCTACCTAGTAATTAAGACGATCAGCCTTATTAGCTTCATCTAAAGATATTTTAAGTACTTCCTCCCAGGATTCTAATTTATTAATAACTCTTCGAGGCAAAGTGGCGTAAATAACAGGAAAATTAGGATTAGCTGTTGCCTCAAATCCTAACTGTCTGATTCGTTGAGCGACTGGGTTAACGGTAGCTTGGTTTTCTCCCTTTCTCTCCACGATGTGGTATAACTTAGCTTAAACTTCCACTGATAACTTGCTGATAGTACCCAATTGAAATAAGATTAATTTTAATGATGTGCCACCATAAATAAAGGGTTTAAATCATCTGTATTACTGTTAATTAAACTCTTAATTGTAGAAAGAAATTCATGCTCTAAATAAGGCTTGGTCAAGTAAGCTTTTGCACCCAATTCTTGAGCAAGCTGACGATGTTTTTCAGCACTGCGAGAAGTGAGAATCACTACAGGTATTTTTGCTAAATTTGGGTACTGGCGGAAATTACTCAACAACTCAAAACCATTCATTCGTGGCATCTCTAAATCGGAGACGACAACTTGAATTTCAGGATGCAAATGTAACTTTTCTAGAGCTTCTACACCATTTTGAGCTTGTATTACTTGATAGCCAGATTTTTGCAGAGTGAGAGAAAGAGTTTGGCGCAGACTAATTGCATCATCTACTACTAAAACAACTTTTGGCGATTTATTATCTAGCTTTTGAGAATAACTGGGTTGGGTTTCTATAGGTGATTTATTATCTCGTTCTTGAGAATAACTGGGTTGGGTTTCTATAGCTGTTGTGGAAGTAGATGCAGCAAGTAATGGTGTAGATGACAAAGTATCTCCCGATATCGCCAAGGCTTTTTTATTTGAGGAAGAAGCTGAAGTTACTGGTAGCGCCATGATATCAAGTGTTGTTTGTTGGCTTTCGCTAGACTTTACCAGCAGTGAAGCATCAATCACTAAGATAAGATTGCCATTGGCTAAACTACTACAACCATAAATGTATTTTGGCGGTGCGATCGCATTTCCTAAAGGTCTAATTACCAGTTCTTGTTCACCAATTATTTGGTCAACTTCTAAAGCAAATATTCCCTGATTTCGTCGTAGTAAAAGCACTGGATTTTTCGCTACGCTTGGATCGTGAATATTTGATGTGTTGTATGGAGTACCACTATTAAAGAGTGAGCCATTATAATCAATCAATTTTGAAAGTTGACGGATGCTGACCATAGTCTCATCATTGTCTGTGTTCCAATGCAAGACTTTTTTTCCTTCGATTTCTTTAATCTGCTGATCAGAAGGAATCAATATTTTTTCGATACTGTCTAAAAGAAGGGCATAAACAACACCTTTGGCTTGAACTAGCATTAATTTTTCTGTAGTCATAGAAAAAGGAATTTTGAGTATGAATATTGTTCCTTGATTGGGCAAGGATTGAACTGAAATTGAGCCGTTGAGTGCGTGCATTTGAGTACGCACAATATCTAAACCCATACCGCGCCCAGAAATTTCACTCACTTTATTAGCAGTAGAAAATCCAGGCGAAAATATCAAATCTAAAAGTTCAGTATCAGACAGATTAGAACCATAGCTTCTAATTTTTTCTTCAGTTTGTATGGGATAAAATTCAACAGCTTTTCTGCGAATTCTATCTAAATTCAATCCCTGACCATCATCTCGAACTTCGATAACAGTTTGGCTACCCTGATGATAGGCGCAGATTTCGATTAAACCTTGTTCTGGTTTACCAAGCTCTCTGCGAACATGTGGAGCTTCAATACCGTGGTCAAAAGCATTACGCACCAAGTGTAATAACGGGTCGTAAAGCTTTTCTGCGATCGCTTTATCTACTAGTACCTCAGTACCAGTAAGTTTCAATTCTACAAGTTTGGCATGAACATTCCCCAACTTATTTACCATGTGGGGGAAACGATTTAGTATATTGCCCAAAGGCGACATTCGTGCTTCGACTAAGCTATCTATAATATTAAGAGTTAAATTCTCTTGTTTGTCACTAATTTGAGCAGCTTGTGTCACGAGTAAGTCAAGAGACTCTGTAGTTTCTTGTAGTTGCAGTGTCTCTTCTATTGCTTCGTGCAATGTCATCTGAAATTCTGTATATACATCCATTTCTAGAGAGTCAAACTTCACTGCAAAATTTTGTGTTTGTTGTGAGTTAATATTTTGTATTTGTAATGGTAAATCACGTAATTCATTTAAAGTTCTTTGGTGTCTACCAAGTTGCTGTATTAATTGCTCAATTATTTCTTTGACTTGTTCATCTTGCAAACTACGCCGTTTTTGGTAAATCAGCAATTCTCCAGCTAGATAATTGAGTTGTTGTAGTCTCTCGGTATCTACTCGAATAAATGAAGGTTGGCGAAAAGTTTTAGTTTGAACATACTGTGATTTATCTTCTATTTCTTTATTGATTTGTGTAGCTAAATCAGGCATGACTTCAATAGCTGTTTCAGAAATATCTGCAACTACCTGCTCACCAACAGTTAATGAATCAAGCTTTTCTGAAGAATCATCAGTTTGGGTAGTCACGACTTCAGCAGCAATATTTTGGCTAGCTTCTTCTCCCCATATTGCTTCTAGTAGGTTATCAGTTGCTTGAGAAGATAGAGACTTAGATATTTCTTTAAGAATTAGCAGTGTTTGTAAGTTGGGACTATCAAGCCAATTCTTCTCTTTGCTGGTAACAGGAGGATAATTTTTATATTCTTGTGCTAATGTATGAATTCTATTTTGTAATATTTTAATTACTGAGAGATAGCTGTCAGATGGTTTAATAGAATATTGAAATTTTACAACTGCAAATAGGATGATTAAGATGATACCACGTCGATAAATACAAAGACTTTGACTATCTTCTTTATCTTGCACGAAATCAAGAAAACTTTTCAGCCAGGTTTCGATATAATTAAGTAAGCTTTTTCTTTCTAATGTGGGAACTAACAAAGTCAAACTTAGTTCTGGTTCTGGTATTTCCATCTGGTGATTAAACCAGCCATAAATGTAGCGAATTACTTTTAAATAAAACTTGGCAGTTGTTGGGTTGACAGATTCATTTTTATTGTTATCGGATGTAGTGAGAAACTGGTAAAATTGTTCCTCATTCAGGGTAAACATTCCAGCAGATAAATTATTTTGCAATTCTCCAGATAACTCATTATTTGTGGCTGTCGTGAGTTTTCGCAAATCTGGAGAAGTTTCTCCGCCAGATGTGCGATCGCCTGCTAGTACTAATTGTTGTGCTTGTTGCAAATCTGCAAGGGCAATTTCTGCAATTTGCTGCACCTGAGTAGGGTTTGCTTGCAGCGCTGACAAGATTGTTTGAGAAATTTCTCCCAATCCAGGTAAATTTAAAGATTCTGCTAAACCGAGAAACACCTCAGCTTGAGAGTGTAAGAATTCGATAAAATCGTCATTATTTGGTGGATTGTTAACAGCTTCAACAATACTGTTTAGCCGTTGTTCTACTCCCACTTCAAAAACGGATTGTACAATATCAAATCCCAATTCTTCAGAAGTGGGAATATGAGACTCAGCACCAAAAGCATCACCTAGTTTTTCTTGTAACTGTGCAAACACTGAAGTCGCTCGATGTATTAGTTCTTCGTCATTAACAGTACTACCTATTAATTCGGTATTTAATGCTATGCTAAGACACTCATAAGCTTGTAATAAAAGTGTTTGTAATTCGGCATCAAATACCACGTTTGGATTATATAGAGCCTTAAATACATCTTCTAAAAAATGGGCTATCATCTTAATTACTTCTAGCCCAACATTAGCAGCACCACCTTTAAGTGTATGAGTAGCACGCATTAAATTGTGAACTTTAGCAGTACTATAACCTTCCGATAAGCTAAATAGTTCTTGCTCAATAATTTGGACTAATTCCGGGGCTTCAGCTAGAAAATAGATGTATCCTTGTTCTCGAATTTCTTTATCTGTAATCATAATTAGGGAGTGGGGAGTTAGGAGTTAGGAGTTAGGAGTTGATAAAGTAATTGATTTTTCAGTTGTCTTGACTATTGAACTCAAAATTCGAATGATTTCGTCTGCATAGATTAGTTCATTGGTTAAATCAATATTTACTAGTTTGGACTGTTGTAGTAGACGTAGCTAGTATTTAGTTTCCCTAGCTTCTTTGTATGCAATATACATTTTTGCCAAGAAATCCTTTTTACTCTGACCACCACTAGCCTCTTCAACATTCGCGCCAATACTTGTCCCACTTCATAATAATTGCTTAGAAAGCACATATTCTCGTTGCTCTTGCAGTTTCATATATAGGTGAATAATTTCCAAAGCAAATTTAAAACTCTTCTGTTGAATAATACTCTCTGCCAATTACTCTTCTCCTATCTTCAACTCAAAAGTTACAATTAATTAAGGTCAAAGCATTTTTTGATTTGCAAATAAAATAGTGACTTATTTAATTAATGCTTTGACCCAATAACTCATAACTCCTAACTCCTAACTATTTTTCATTTGACTTTAAACTTGCTAGCAGTTGTTAATAGCTCTTGCGCCATTCCTGATAACTCTTGGAACACGGTAGCAATTTCTTGAGATTCTGCAAAAGTCTTATTGGCAATTTCTGCTACATCTTGCATTGATTTAGTTACTGTTACAGATTGCGTCATTTGTTTTTGAGTTGCTGCGGTAATGCGCTCGATTAGCTGACTAATTTCGGCAGTTGCAGAAACGATCGCATTTAAGTTTTGGCGAGTGTCACTGACAAGATTTGTACCTTCTACCACCTGCTGAATGCCAATTTCCATCGCTACTGCAACTTCCCCGGTTTCTGCTTGAATCTCCTGGACTAATTTTTCTATTTCGATGGTTGCTGCTGCTGACTGGCGAGATAAAGAACGGACTTCATCAGCTACAACTGCAAAGCCTTTGCCATATTCACCGGCACGGGTGGCTTCAATGGCAGCATTCAGAGCCAGTACGTTTGTCTGTGTGGCAAAATTACCAATCAAATTCACCACTTTGGAGATTTTTTGCGAAGATTCACTGAGGCGTTTAATCTTTTTGCTAGTTTGAGCAACGGTGTCCCGAATTCCTTGGATTGCTTTTACAGTTAGGTTCATCGCAGTATCGCCAGACTCTACAGTTTGATTGGCTTGTTGCACTGCCAGTTGCACTAACTCAGCATTTGCGACCACAGCTTGAGTAGAGTCCACCATCTGTTGAATATCACCTAAGGCTGCGGTAATTTCCTCAGATTGTTGTTGCGCTAGATAGGTCAATCCTGCTAGTGAAGCATCGCTATTGCTAGAAGTTTGGGCAACTTGTTGAGCAGCCCCTTGTACCTGAATAACGATTTGCCGCAGTGCTTGCAGAGTATTATTGTAAGCATCTGCGATCGTTCCTAGTTCGTCTTCTGTAATTGGTGCGCGTACCGTTAAGTCGCCGTTGAGAGCGGGTCTAAGGGCTGTTAGAAGTTGAATAGATCGTTGTTGTAGTAATTCTTTGGCTGCTTTTTCCCGTGCTGCTGCTTCTGCTAATTTTGCTGACTGCGCTTGTACTTGTTGCAAATACTCGGTATGTTGTAATGCCAGTCCTAACTGGCTACCAATGCGTGATAACAAAGTGACTTCCGATTCTTCCCAATCACGAGTTCCCGAATTTTGATAAGCTGCTAGCAAGCCCCACAATTGTTCCCCAGCAAATACAGGAACAATTACATAAGCTTTAACTTCAAATTGCTCTAAAATTTCAATGTGGCAAGGAGAATGACCTACCTGATAGATGTCATTTACAACAAAGCTTTCACCCTGGATATATCGGCCTCCCTGAGTTTCTTGTAAGTGGGTATCTTCCCAGACAGTTTTTATATCCGGGCCTACCAGTTTTACCCAAAGATGACCTGCTGACTCTGCGACAAATTCCCCACTCCAGTTAGGATTGAAGCGATACACGGCAACGCGATCGCATCGCAGTAATTGTCTTACTTCTTGAGTGGTGGTTTTGAAGATTTCTTCTACATCTAAAGATTGGCGAATGCGGTTACTGATTTTGGTGACAGCTTTCTCTTGTTCTGCTATCTGAGCTAGTTTCTCAGATTTAACTCGAACTAATTCCAAATAATCGATCTGTGATTTAGCTAGGCTAAATTGCAAGCTAGTCTGAACCAAAAAGTTCACTTCCCAGGTTTGCCATTCACGGATGCTGGAATTTTGATAAGCTGCCAGCAAGCCCCACAATTTATCCCCGAAGAATATAGGAACAATTATGTAAGCTTTGGCTTCAAACTGCTCTAAAATCTCAATATGGCAAGGAGCAAGCCCTACTTCATAGATGTCATTTACAACAAAGTTTTCACCTCTGACATACCTACCTCCCTTAGTTTCTTGCAAGTAGGTATCGTCCAAAACGGTTTTAATATCAGGGCCTACCAGTTTTGTCCAAGCAGTACCCACAGACTCAGCCACAAATTCGCCACCCCAGTCAGAGTTAAAGCGATAGACAGCGACGCGATCGCATTGCAGTGATTGACGCACTTCTTGAGTAGTTGTTTTGAAGACGCTTTCTACATCTGAAGATTGTCGGATGCGGTTGACTATTTTAGTGAAAACTTTTTCTTGCTCAACTATTTGAGCTAATTGGTCAGATTTAGTCTGCACTTGTTCCAGATATTCCCCTTGTGAGATAGCCACACCAAATTGCAGTCCAATTTGAGTCACAAAGCTTTCTTCCCAAGGTTGCCAATCACGAGGCCCAGAATTTTGGTAAGCTGCCAGCAAACCCCATAGTTTTTCTCCAGAAAATATTGGCGCAATGACGTAAGACTTCATTTCATACTGCTCTAAAATGTCAATGTGACATTGAGAATGGCCCATTTGATAAATGTCATTGGCCACAAAGGTTTCACCTTTGGCATAACGTCCTCCTTGAGTGTCTTGTAAGTGGGTATCTTCCCAGACCATGTAAAAATCAGGGCCTACCATTTTTATCCAGCCATTACCCACTGACTCAGCTACAAATTCGCCACTCCAGTCAGGTTTAAAGCGATAAACGCCAACGCGATCGCATTTTAGTAATTGGCGTACTTCTTGAGTGGTTGTTTGAAAGAGCTTATCAACATTTGATACCCGCAGAATTTTGTCGATGACTTTAGCTACCGATTTTTTTGCTAGTATTCGCTGTTGCTGTTCTTTTTGGAATCCAAAGCTCTGTAATTTGTAGGCTAATTCTGTTGTAATTTGAGATAGTAGACTAATTTCTACCTCTTGCCACTGCCGCGTTGAGTAGCAATTATTTACCGCCAGTAGCCCCCATACTTTACCTTCTACTACAATCGGTAAACTCAAACTAGCTTTAATTTGAAATTTATCTAACAGTTGCTTTTGATAGGGTGTAAGTTGTATCTGATTAATATCGTCAATAACTACAGGTTCTATATAGTCTTGATTGGTATATAAGCCAAAAATAATTCCTGGAATATTTTCGCCTAAAGTTGGTGTCCAACCTAGTGTTCTGGACTCTGCTAAAACATTACCTGAATCAAGGGAAGTAAACTGATAAATTAAGGCGCGATCGCAGCCAATCTTTTCTCTAATCTGCGCTACAGTGATTTTGAGTAGTGTATCAAGGTCTGGAGCTTGGCGCATATGAGTTGCGATATCTTGCAACTGTCGCCGCCAAGTTTTAAATTCCTGAGCGATCGCATTTAATAAAGATATTTCATTATTAGCAATATTCGCTATATGAGCGTTACCATTCTGATTTTCTAGTTCAGAGATTAGATGCTGATTTTCATGGCTATTGTTATACAAAAATGTCATTTGATTATCCTCAAGATTTGTGGTTTGTAATAGTTTGATATGTTGCAGGTAAGAAGGAAATAGTATTTGGTAATTCAGGCAGGATTAAAAATTGTCAAAATACTATGTCTATGTTCAATTGTGAATCCTCCAAGTGGAAGCTTGGATAATAGTTATAGCATCCAAATTAAAAATCATATCCTCGGAATCATTAATAAAGTATCCCTGTAAAAAAGGTGATATTTTAGGATAAAATAATTCGGGAGTTTGTGGTTTCATTTGCTTAGTATCCAGCCATTCAATATCTATAAGCTGTCGCACCAATAGCCCCAAATACTTACCCTTATTTTCCAGAACAATCGCCATCATTCTTGAAAGTAAATTTGATCCTTGCGAAATTGGAGGATAACCTAACATTGCCTCTAAATCTACCAGCCAAAGCATCTCACCGCGCCAGTTATAAATACCCAAGACGCTATTGGGCATCTGAGGAACGCCACATATTTCTGGTAATGATACTTGCAAAATTTCTGTGATGTGTTGTAACGAAATTACGGCTGTATCACTTACTCCCAAATTAAAACTTAAAAACTTTTCCTTGGTTTCCAAAGTTATTGATCCTTAGTCTTTGATTATTGATCTCTAGCCACTATTTGCAGTTATTGTGTGAATCTTGCAGAAGTTATGATTAGAAATAGTGTCTTCTAGTGTTCGTTGAATTATTTCATTTTTATTAATTAATTAAACGCTTTAAAATTACCACTAGTTCTTCTCTATTAATCGGTTTTGATAAATAACCATCAGCGCCCAACATATTACCCCAAATTTTATCTACATCACTATTTTTTGTAGAGCAAAAAACTACAGGTATTTTACTAGTGTTGGGATTATTTTTCAATTCTCGGCAAATTTCAAAGCCACTTTTCCCTGGTAAAATTACGTCAAGAAATATTAAATCTGGTTTATTTTTATCTATTTTGTCTTGAGCTTCTTCACTGCTTGTGGCGCTAATCACAGAATAACCTGCCTGTTGCAAGTAACGGCTGATTATTTCCATATCTGTTAAGCCATCTTCAACAACTAAAACAGTATTCATGGCAATTACTCGTTAAAATCTTTTCAGAATGTAAACAAATTAGACATACAAATCCTAAATGATTCCTTAACAAAGAGATGGAAGGGACTAGAAACTAGCCCTTAACCACTATTTAACAACTCAAATAGGATTGCTATAAATACAAAAAATTGTATTTGTCTAATTTTGGTTTAATCTTTATTTATTAACCTCAGAAAAAGTACGTAATAAATACAATTTAATTTATATTTAATATAAATTAAGCTCATAAGATAATAAAAGCATTTATCATTATAATTAAGAAGTTATTTTGTAGAAATATCAGATGATAAATTAGGTTTTAAATTCTTATTAAGTATTTCATTTTTAGCACAAAGTTAGATTGGTTTCAGATCACTATCTAATTGAATTGTCTTTTTTGAATTATGATTTTTTATTTATTGATCACCCCAGTATTTTTATGTTTACTGAGGTGGAAAAATATCAGGCTATAAAGATTTTTGTTATGGCTATTCCTGAACAATTAAATTTTAAAGCTCATCAGATTAGCTCGTGATTAATCATCAAGTAAAATTCCTAATTTCACCTAATTACAAACCTCTAAATTAGATTTACTTTTCTCGATAGATACATTCGACGTAGGTAAATATTTACGGACTATAGCCATTACCTTATCAGCCACTACAGGTTTAGTGAGAAAATCTGTAGAACCAACTACTTTGGCACGAACTCTATCTAAAAGACCATCACTGCCTGTTAATATAATTATTGGTGTGTTGGTAAAGGTAGATATTCGTCGCAACTGAGTGCAAATTTCGTAACCACTGGCAACTGGCATAATCAAATCCAAGAAAATCAGGTCTGGTTTATCCTGAATGAGGGTTGGTAGAGCTTGTACAGCATCTTGAATCTTGACAAACCTTAATCCATTGGAAGTGATAATATCCTCTAGCATTTTACATACCTGAGGGCTATCATCGACACAAGCCACTAATGGAGCAGTCCGCTTCTTTGGTTGTGTAGTGCTAGAGTTCTTGTTGCCTTCAGTAACTCCTAAGGGCATGTCAGGTACTTCCACCAATTCAATGATTCCTTTAAGAACATAGGGAAGCAATGAACGAGTGAGTGGCAGTACACTCTGCTTCATTTTCACGGCTAAATCTCGCAGAGTTAATTTGCCGTTGATTAAATTGACAAAGTTTTTGTAGACAGATGGACTTACCATTTGCTGGAGTTGTTCTGGTCGCCGCAGAACTGGTGCCAAGTCAGGAGAAAAATTTGCTAAACCAGCTTCTGACCAAATTTTCCACGAGTCTTGCATATGCTTTACAGACATTTCTGCACTTGTAAAGCTCATTGCTGTTTCTAAGATAACTTCTTGGCTGCGATTGCAACTTATAGAAGCAAAATTCCCTTGCAGAGCTAGGTCAAATAATAATTCTACTATCGTGTTTTCAGCAATAGACTGAATCTGTTCCCGCTGGATTTTTTGTTTTTTATAAAAGATTTCTAGAAGGCGGTAATCCCAATAATCAATTGATAAGTCTTGTAAACGCAATTGCAATTTATCAAGATCAATCTGAGGACAATTTTGCGCCATATGTCTACGCCAGCGCCGGAAGGGATGAGTTCCCCCTGTCGCCCAAACTATGCGTCCTAGCCGATAATAAAAAGTCCATTGGCTGCCTTTTGAACTTTTAATATTTAATTTGCCATTGTATTGCAGCTGAGTACAAGTTTTAAATTCATTAACTATGTTATTTGAAAAAATAAGTTCTGGGTGGGTCATACTTTATTCCTTTAATTAAAAAGCCAGCCCTTAAAAAACCCACACTAGCTATATAGTGTTCAGCAGACATGTCAATATGGGCAAATGCATTTGGTATATAGCAGCCTAAATCAAGATTATTAAAAGCAAGGGAGATGGGGAAATAGCAAAAAGTTGCTAGTAAAAAAGTTATCTAGCACAAAGTTTATTATTGGCAAAGTGTACGACTCAAGTGAGTTGTTATAGTCCACATCATTAATATGCATTCAGTATTGATATATTATTTTAAGAATTTTCATACGGAATTATATCCGTATAAGTTCTGAATTTTTGTTTAAAAGAGATTAACCGTTTCTAGATATTTTTGCTTTATTTTGTGTAGCCTCTTAGAAAATTGTATTAGTTATTGAGATTGGCGAGAAATGTTAAAAAAAAATATTTAACTTTATTTTTCTTAATGTATATCACTAGTAGTGAATTTTTCGAGAGGATATTATCTTAAAAAAAGGCGTGCTACTAAGACAAGTAGCAGCCATCAATAGAGTATTTATTTAGAAAAATTTCTTTAAGCTTGGTTGTGGTTTTGATAACTCAAAACTGCTGCCCTAAGATTACTTTGGTGTTCTGCAAGAAGTCGATCGCCCTCGTCTTTTTCCAAACCAGTCCAGTGCATTAATAGGGCTAGCTTGACCCATTTACCGCTGCGTTCTAGTAAAAAACCAGCAGCTTCACGACTTAAACCTGTGAGGTCTTGCAAAATTCGCAAAGCGCGATCGCGTAACTTTTGATTTGTGACCGCCACATCCACCATCCGATTGCCATACACTTTGCCTAGCTTAACCATCACCCCAGTAGAAAGGATATTTAAAGCTAATTTAGTGGCTGTACCAGCTTTCAGGCGAGTTGAGCCGGCGATTATTTCTGGACCTGTCAATAGGCGAATGTCAATATCGGCATCAAATCTAACTTGTTCTGCTGGAACACAGGCGATAAAAATAGTAGTGGCTCCTCGCTGACGAGCAGCATGAAGCGCACCATGAACAAATGGTGTTGTTCCACCAGCGGTAATGCCGACTACGACATCTAGCTGGGTAATATGTCGCCCAGCGATCGCAGCCTCGCCATCTTGGATGCTGTCTTCTAAATCCTCTGAACTGCGTACCAATGCTCCAGCACCACCAGCAATAATTCCCTGTACCAACTCTGGGGGTGTACAAAAAGTAGGTGGACACTCAGCAGCATCTAATACCCCTAACCTGCCACTCGTACCCGCACCGATATAAAATAGCCGTCCTCCGTGGCGCAAACGCTCTGCGGTGCGCTCAATTGCCTCTGCTAACTGAATTTTCGCCGCTGCAACCGCCTCGACCGCCTTTTGGTCTTCGTTATTAAACAGCTCCACCAATTCCAGAGAACTGAGCTGGTCTAAGTTCAGACTGTTAGGATTTACCAACTCGGTTAAAAGATGCCCGCGTTCCTGCAAATTTGTCATTTATCCTTTGTCCTTTGTCTTACCCTACGGGAAGCCGCTCTTTGGGCGTATATGTCCGTTGTCATTAGTCAGTTAGCGACCAATGGCTAATGACCAGTGACCAATGACTAATGACTAATGACTAATTACAATAATCCTTCTAATTTGCGACGAATTTTCTCTAGTTCAGAATCAGACAATTCTGGTTCTTCTAGTGGCTGTTGATTGAGAGGGAAGGTGTCTTCAACAGTATCCTCCTTCTGGGCATTTTCTTGCCAATCGGTTTCTTCCACGTTCAGTTCTGGGGGAGTTACAACTAAATTGCTGTTTTCTGGGATGATTTCCCATTCATATCCAGCACTTTCGCAAAATTCCTTGATTTCCTCAGCATCGATCGGTTCTGGTGTAGGTGACGGGAAATCCTGAGCTTCCAGCATTAGGGCAAAGCGCGTGGCATCGTCTTCTGACTCGAACATCAGAATTTTATTGCGATCGCCCTCCCGAATCGTGTGAATCCCCTCATTTTCCGTTCGAGCATTAAAAATTAACACAAAAACACGCATTGGTGTAATCATCTGTCTTTTTTAAGGTCTATTCATATTAAAGTTCTAGGTTGTGCCTCAGCGAAAGTCACAGGAACAATTCTCACTCTATTCAGATCAGATTTACCTGAAAACGCCAATATTATTAAGCAATATTTAAGTATTGGATCAAGCAAATACCGTAACTCAACCAATGAGGTCTTGGGTTTAGTTGGCGTATCCTGGAAATGGCATACTGAATCAATGTGCCAGTTAATGCTTGTGCGGGCCAGCGACATCTGGCAATTAATACAGTGAAAGCAAATGACTAAATCTCCCAATCAAGATATTTTCTCCCCGTCCCCTATCCGCAAGCGTCTGTGGTTACTGGTTTTGAGTCGGGGCAGCATTGCTTTGGGCGGACTTTTGCTGTTAGGAGTTCTCGTTGGTATTTGGCGGTTGTGGACTTTTGTCCAAACAGAGTTAACACCCTTGGCACAACAAAGTCTCACGACTACACTCAATCGTCCGGTAAAACTGGGAAGAGTCACACAATTTTCGTTGACGGGAGTGCAGTTTGGAGCTTCAACTATCCCAGCTACACCCACAGATCCAGATCGAGCTGCAATCGAAGCTGTGGAGGTGGGTTTTAACCCAGTGCAGTTAATTTTTAACCGCCAGCTAAAGCTAGATGTTACCTTAGTCAACCCAGATATTTACATTGAACAGGATAACCAAGGGCGATGGGTTTCCACTAATATAGCGTCGTCAGGTCAAGGCGGTGCCATTAAAACAGATTTGGACAACCTACGGTTTCGCAATGCCAAGCTGGCGTTGATGCCGCAGGAGAGAGTAAGGGAAGATGAGGGAGATGAGGGAGATGAGGGAGCAGGGAAAGATAAACGAGCAAGATCCGCCTCATCCCCCGTAACATTTTCTCAACTGAATGGTTCTGCCCAACTTTTAGCAAATAACCAGTTAATCAGGTTTGAAGTGGGGGGTCAAGCAGACAGTGGTGGCAGTATTGCCATTCAGGGAGAGACGCGTTCCAAGGTGCTAGCAGGCAACTTTCAGGTGCAAGGACAATACTTGCTGGCTGAGGATATTACTCGATTGATCAAGTTACCAGTGAACTTACAGGCGGGTCGAGCCAATGGCGACTTGTTAGTTAGGTTAACACCAGGACAGCAGACTTTATTGTATGGCAGTGCGGCTGTGCAAGGGGTAACACTTCAAATACCTAAAGTACCGCAACTGTTGAGCAATACCCAAGGAAACCTCCGCTTCCAGGGAACGGAATTACAGTTAGATAATATTACTACCAACTACGGCAAAATCCCCGTAGTGGCTACGGGAATCATCGACACTCAAGCAGGCTTTAAGTTGGCAGGAAGTGTAAATGCAGTGAGTTTGGCGAATGCTCAGGAAACTCTCAAGGTAAAACTACCTGTGCCGATCGCTGGACAAGTACAAGCTTCTTTGCAGATTACCGGATCAACAAAAGAACCAATTCTCTCAGGCACAGTTACCACAATCCAAACTGCTCGGATTGATAAAGTTGATTTTAATAGTATCAGTAGTAAGTTTGAGCTTGTTACTAGTTCCTCTTTAATTACCCTCAAAGATATTCAAGGTAAAGCCAAAGTTGGTGGTGACATTACGGGCGCTGGTACAATTCAACTTGGTAAAACCCCGCGACTGGATTTAAATTTTGCTGCCAAGAATGTTCCAGGGGATGCGATCGCTAAAGTTTATGAAACAACACCCACTTTCCAAATCGGCAATGTCTCAGGTACAGCCCAATTAACTGGCGCTCCTACCAATGTCCAAACTGTGGTAAGATTTCAAGCTCCTAACGGAACTTACCCCGGAACTGGCGAAGTTGCCATCGCTCCAAATCGCACCGTCTCCTTCCGCAATGTGGCTCTTAATGTGAGTGGTGGTACAGTCCGGGCAACTGGTAGTTACGCCAATGAGCGTTGGCAAGCTGTGGCTGTTGCCTCTGGGGTAAAATTAGAACCCTTTGTAGACAAAAGTCAACTGCAAAATGTCTCTTTGGCTGGGGCACAGTTCAATGGTCGTCTCATCCTCTCAGGAAGCACAGCACCATTTGAAATTGCCACAATTCGCACTGATGGTGCAGGAGTTCAAATTGGTGGTGGCACAGTTGCAGTTTCTAATCTCCAACTGCAAGACCAAGGTTTCTCTGCTCAACTTGTAGCGAATGGTGTGCGGTTGGGGCGGATATTGAAACAGTCTCCCCCAGCTTTAAATAATCCATTGGCGGGTACGTTCCAAATCGCAGGTAACAGAGATAATTTCAGCCTGAAAACCCTACGTGGCACTGGTGAGGGTCGCCTTGCTATTGGCAGCGGTACGGTTACAGCTAAAAATATCCAAGTGGCTAATGGTGTATATCAGGCGCAAGTTCAGGCTAAAAATGTACCTGTGCAGCAGTTGGCTACAGTACCAAAGCAGTTTCAAGGGGCGTTAACTGGTCAGTTCAACGTAGCAGGTTCTGTTGATTCTTTTAAACTGCAAACTATTCAAGCCAACGGTCAGGCGCGGGTAAATGTTGCAAGTGGAACTATTACAGCCTCTAATATCCAACTTGCTAATGGTGTGTATCAGGCGCAAGTTCAGGCGAATAATGTGCCTGTGCGGCAGTTGGCAGCAGTCCCACCGCAGTTCCGAGGGACGTTAACTGGTCAAGTAAATGTGGCGGGTTCTGTTGAATCCTTCCAACCGCAAACTATTCAAGCGATCGGTCAGGCGCGGGTAGATGTTGCAGGTGGAACTATTACAGCCTCTAATATCCAAGTGGGTAATGGTGTATATCAGGCGCAAGTTCAAGCAAATAATGTACCATTGCAGCAGTTGGCAGCAGTACCACCGCAGTTTCGGGGAGTTTTAACTGGTCAAGCAAACGTGGCGGGTTCTGTGGAGTCCTTCCAACCGCAAACTATTCAAGCCAATGGTGAAGGACGGCTGGATGTTGCAGGTGGAACGATCGCAGCCTCTAATATTCAATTGGCTAATGGTCGCTATCAAGCTGTAGTTAATGCTTCCGGTGTGGAATTAAATCGGTTCAATCAGCAATTGCGGGGTCAGTTTGGCGGTCAGTTGCAATTAGCTGGCACGCTAGGATCATCCAAGTTAGCTGATGTGCGTGCTGCTGGACAGGTGCAATTATCTCAAGGTATCCCTGGTTTGGAACAACCT
Source organism: Nostoc sp. UIC 10607 (assembly GCF_047228265.1). Taxonomy (NCBI): domain Bacteria; kingdom Bacillati; phylum Cyanobacteriota; class Cyanophyceae; order Nostocales; family Nostocaceae; genus Nostoc; species Nostoc sp. UIC 10607. The sequence goes on from NZ_JBIQNW010000019.1 coordinate 65,717, forward strand.
CTGAGTGCTGCGATCGCTTGGAGTGGTGAAAGGCTGACCATTGAACGAGCAACTGCTCCCGGTTTAAGTGTTACTGGTAACATATTAGCCAATGCGAAAAAGGCGGGTATACCGGAAATTACTGCCCTAAATCTCAACGTCCAGGCGCAGAATTACAACTTAAAACAGTTACCGATCAATTTTCCTAATCAGGTTGCTGTGGCGGGGAGAGTAGATTTTAACGGTCAAATCACTGGTAAACTGCCCTTGCCAAATGTAGTAGGGCAAATTAATTTACGAGATTTGGTGGTTCAAGATATTGCTTTTGAACCGTTGTTAACTGGAAACATCGATTCAGCACAGGGACGCGGGTTAAATTTGAACTTGGCAGGAAATAGCGATCGCCTGGCCTTTAATTTAGATGCTAATAATCGCCCGAAATCTTTCTTAGTCAAATGGCAGCAAGCATCAGCCACAGGCAATATTCAGGGCAATGATTGGGCACTCAAAGTCGCAAACTTCCCCTTACAAATATTGAATTTGACTCCGCCACCAGTTACTCGACTCGGTGCTGGTAAGATAACTGGGTTATTAACTGGAGATTTACTATTTAATCAGCAGACATTAGCAGCTACGGGAAATTTAGCGATCGCTAATCCGCAAATTGGCCGGCTTAAAGGCGATCGAATAGCTGCTCAATTCCGTTATGGCAGTGGTAAAGGCACACTCACCAGCAGCGAATTTGTCAAAGGCAAAAGTAGCTACGCCCTTGTCGGTACTTTTGCTCAAAGCCCTAAAGGCCCTCAACTACAAGGTAAACTGAACGTCAACCAAGGAGAGATCCAAGACGTTCTAACTGTAGCGCAGATATTTGATTTACAAAATTTGCCAGGTGGTTCAGCAGAAATCTACGGCACAGCAGCGGATCTAAGCACCGCCCCCCAAGGAGCGCCAAATCAACCCTTATTAACCCAAATCCAACGGTTTTCTGAAATTGAAGCCCTAGTAGCAGAACAGGAAGAACAGCGACTTAATTCCACTCCCATACCAGATTTGGCAGACTTAAAAGGAACTTTCAACGGGGAAGTGGCTGTAAATACAGCTACAGCAAATGGATTATCAGTGGATTTTAATTTGAATGGACAAGACTTTGCCTGGGGTAAAAAGGAAGAACGAAATCGTTATTATACTGCTGACAAAGTGATTGCCGAAGGCAACTTTGAAAACGGTGTTTTGAGTTTGCGACCTTTACGGCTTGAATCTGAAAACAGGCTGATTGCCTTCACGGGTAACGTTGGCGGTGATGAACAATCTGGCCAGTTACGGGTGAATAATTTTCCGTTACAACTACTGAATAATTTTGTCAAATTGCCAGTTGGAATCACAGGTAATCTTAACGGTACAGCAGCGTTAGCAGGCAGCATTGCTAATCCCCAAGCTAGAGGGGAACTGCAAATCACAGAAGGAATACTAAATCAGAACAAAATAGAATCAGCGATCGCAAGTTTCAGCTATGCCAATGGACGCTTAAACTTTGGTAGTACTGTAGCAGTTGCTGGACCAAAACCTGTTGATATTACTGGCAGCATCCCTTATAAATTGCCTTTTGCTTCTGTAGCACCAGACAGTCAGCAAATCAGTTTAGACATGAAGTTAGAAAACGAGGGATTGGGACTGTTGAACGCATTGACTAATCAAGTGGTATTTGAAAAAGGTGAAGGAGAAATAGACCTCAAGGTACGCGGAACGTTGCAAAAACCCGAAGTAAATGGAATTGCTACTGTCAATAATGCTACTTTTTCAGCCCAGGCTTTGCCAGGTAAGCTCAGACGTGTTACAGGTAGAGTGCTGTTTAATTTTGACCGTATCTTAGTAGAAAATCTTCAGGGTAGATTTAGCCGTGGGAACGTAGCAGTTGCTGGAGAAATTCCCATTTTCAACAATGAGAACGCGACTATCAATAATCCCCTGACAGTTAATCTTGATCAGCTAGCGTTAAATCTCAAGGGGCTTTACTTGGGAGGTGCTAGCGGCAATTTACAGATTACTGGTTCTGCGCTTAACCCAGTAATTGGCGGTAAAGTAAATTTATTTGATGGTCAGGTATTGCTGGCGGAATCTACCGACGCGACTTCATCTGCAAATAGTGGTCTGGGTGTATCACCCACAAAAGATAATAAGCAGAGTAAACCTGAAATTGGGAATGGGATGGGAAATGCGAACGCTAGATTTAATAATCTAGATTTGGAACTAGGTAAAAACGTCCAAATTACCCGTCCCCCTATTCTCAACTTCCGTGCAACTGGTAATCTCATAGTTAACGGCTCAATCAATCAGCCCGTACCCGATGGCACTATCCGGTTAGAACAAGGTGGAGTGAATTTATTTACTACCCAATTTAACCTTGCTCGTGGCTATAAACATACTGCAACTTTTAGTCCCTCTCAACCCCGCGACCCTGACTTAGATATTCGGCTATTTGCCAAAGTATTAGACGTCACTCAAAGTAATGATTTCAGCCGGATAAATACCACAGGTTTATCAGCTTTAGAGAGTGTTCGAGTTGAAGCCACTGTCAACGGTCTCGCCAGCAAGCTGAACGAAAATCTAGAACTAACAAGCAGTCCGTCACGTAGCCAAACCGAAATTGTTGCGCTTTTAGGAGGTGGGTTTGTAGACACCCAAGGCCGTGGTGACAGTACTTTGGGCCTAATTAACATCGCAGGTTCGGCTGTGTTCAACAATTTTCAGTCAGCTTTTAACCAGATTGGAAATACCTTTGGCTTAAGTGAACTGCGGATATTTCCTACCGTTCTTTCTGAGAATCCCGAAGCTGGAAGGAGCAGTTCAACCTTGGAATTGGCAGCAGAAGCTGGGGTTGATATTTCTTCTAAGATTTCCGTTTCCAGTATCAAGATTTTGACGACAAATGACCCCTTCCAATGGGGTGTTAATTATCGGATAAACGACGAGTTTCGTGTGCGTGCTTCCACTAATTTAACCGATGATAGTCGTGCAGTTGTGGAATATCAAACGCGGTTTTAAAGAAACTTTTTCAATTTTAAATTATGAATTACTTCCTGTTCGCTCTTCTCCTCGCTTATCAATAGCTTGCTGTACCTGTTCAACATTCAATTCTAATGCTTGGGCAATTTGCTCTATACTTAAACCAAACTTAAGCAGACGGGGTATAGTCTCCAACTTTGTTTCTTCTCGAACCTCCTCTTTGACTTCCTGCTTTGTTTCTTCTTTTACTTCCTGGTAAAATTTAGTTTGTCTCCAATCGGTTAATCCAAACATCGCTTCCAACTCCTGCTGAGTTTTATTTACAAATTTATAGATAAGCATTCTCTCTACTAATTCTAAGAGATTGCTACGGCTAGCTTCATCCGTTTGCTGTACTTGATTGATCAAGTTTTTCGCTTGCTGTACGGCTTTATCTTCTGTTGCAACGACTAACTTAATCACGCCTAGCCCAATCGAAGATGATGGTATATCATCTAACTCGTCTAAATAAATTATACGAATTTGCTGTTGATTTAATATTGTTCCAAAAGTTCAAATAAGACACCTGGAAGAGTTTGAAATAAAGTGTAAAAAATCGTGTCTGTTTTCATGCACTCTGGATGTTGAAATATTTTAATATATTTATAAGTAAATATTAGATGGTGATATTATCGCCCCCCTCTTTATTGAGAACTAATCGCAAAATTGATAATCCTAAAATTATCAAAAATAGCACTAAACCAATTGTGCAAGCATAGCTGATTTCCAAATTGGTGAAGGCTTGCTCATATAAATAATAAACAATCGTTTTCGAGCTACTGAGTGGGCCTCCTTGGGTCATGATGTATACTTCTTCAAACACTTTGGTGGCAGAAATAGCCGAAATTACTGCCACTAGTGCTAAATACGGCTTCATCAAAGGTATGGTAATATCCCAATGTTTGCTGATACCATCAGAGCCATCGATTGCAGCGGCTTCGTACACATCAGCAGGAATTGATTGCAACCCCGCTAAATAAATCACCATGTAGTAGCCTAGTCCTTTCCACACGGTGACAGCCATGACACTGGCAAGAGAAATTGGTACAATACCAAAAATTTTTTCTGGGCTAGTTAGCCAAGGAATACCTTCTGGAAAAAGGCCCAAAGCTTTCAGCAACTGATTCAATAATCCGTTTTCTGCATACAGCCATTTCCAAGCTATTCCCGCAACCACCATTGAAATTACCACTGGGGTGTAATATGCGGATCTAAACCAATTCATCCCCCGCAGTTTCTGATTTACCAAAATTGCCAGCACTAAGGGAGCAATTACTAAAATTGGTACTACACCCACAAGATATAAAAAAGTGTTTTCCAAGGTTTTCCAAAAAACTGCATCCTTCCAAAGCTTGAGGAAGTTGGCAAAACCTATCCATTGTGGCGGCTGGGCAATATCTTCGTAGCTGGTAAAGCTAAGGTAAAACGCTTGCAGTGCAGGCCAAAAGACTGTTAACGCCAAAAGAACTAAGGCGGGTAGTAAAAATAAATAAGGGGTCAGCCGCTGTTTTATGAATATCCAATTTTTAGCTGTTAATTGATTCATATGAGGTCTAGGTCTAATACTTGTTTTCACTTTGTCAGCAAGAATTCGGGGATGTGAGTAGATTTAAGCTTCAATATTCTAAAGGCATATATTTGCGTAACGCTAATTAATAACTCGGAGCTAAACTGCGATGGAAACTCAGCACAACCCGCCAATTGAACATCAAAATGTCCCCATAAACCACCGTGGACTACATGACTTTTTGTATAGTTCTGACGACGAACACACCGCCACTGAGGTGAGTATAACCCCTGAACTGGCAAACGATGGTACTGAAATCATTGACCTTGAAGCTTGGAGTACAGCTGCTCAGAACGCTAAAATTGCAGGTGTTTACGCAGTATTGGACGCAGAACGCTGCACGCAGTACATTGGCTATTCTCGAAATGTGTTGCTTTCTCTAAACGGTCATCTTCGCCAAAATAGTGAGCAAAAGTGTGCTTTTGTACGTGTGCAAGCATTCAAGTTCCCCAAGCGTCAAGAAATGGAAGATTTGCGAGATGCGTGGATAGCAGAACTCGAAAGTACACCACCTGGTAATGCAACTGACCGCGAAATGTGGGCTAGTACGGTAGGGGAAGTTGCAAAAGCAGTAATGTCACAGGCGGAACGTCAAGTCTACGAGGAGAAAAAGCTAAAACTGCGGAAAGCAATGGCTGACACAACCCTTTCTAAAGAGTCAGAAACAATAGATGCGAGTATAGCCGAACGTCAGCGTCAACTTGAAGCTGCTGTAAAAAACGATGACTGGAGTGTAATTATCGACGCACAGACACAAGAAACCAAATCTTAGAATGAGTGTTGAGATGAATGTTTTTGCTGGCTTGGCATAGATAGACGCTATGTAGCTTTAGTTAAAATTCCTCTCGCTGATTATTGGGAGGTTTTTTTATTATAAAAAATTTAGGAGACTATGATTTTAAAGAGCAGAAATGGCACAAACCTGTAATCCGACAGGCGTTTGAATAATCACTGATTCCACACCAAATACTTGGGCGATCGCATTTGGTGTCAGGACTTGTTCAGGTGTACCAACTTCCCAAATATGACCCTGTTTTAATAATGCAATGCGGGAACTATACCGTGCTGCTAAATTCAGTTCGTGTAAAACTGTGATAATAGTTAATCCCTGCTGCTGATTTAGTTCTTTAAGCAGTTCCAATAGTTGCAATTGATAGTTGATATCTAAAAAAGTTGTCGGTTCATCTAATAGTAAGACTTTTGGCTCTTGCGCTAGTGCTAGAGCTAAAAAAGCCCGTTGTCTTTCACCACCGGAGAGTTGTTCGACTAAGCGATCGCTAAATTTTTCTAGTTGCGTTTTTTCAATTGCAGCTTCCACTTTTTCCCAATCTTGGGCGTTTAATTCCCATTGCCACCAAGGTTGATGTGGCGTGCGTCCTAAGCTTACTAATTGTCGCACTGTTAAGCCAATGGGAACCGTTTGTTGTTGCGGTAATAATGCCAATTTTTGTGCAACTAGATTTGGGGGTTGAGAGTGGATTGCTTTGCCATCAAGTAGCACTGTTCCCTGTTGCGGGGAAAGAATACGACTTAGCAATTTGAGTAAAGTAGATTTACCTGAGCCATTAGCACCAACTAAACTCAACCATTCTCCTGTTTGAAGAGTGAGGTTAATGTCTTGAACAATTGGTACTAAGGTGTAACCGCCTGTGAGGTTTTGCAGTTCGAGTGGCATTTCAGAAATTAAAAAATGAGAAACTTAATTTTACAGGATTTGAGTAGATTATTTCGCATCCTTATACCCAGTTAAATTAAATTAGACACATTGATTTAGCCTAAATGTTGTAAATTTAGCGAATATACCAAACTACTTCTAAGTCTTCAATGCTTAAGGGAATTAAAATATCAGCGATCGCTACTGCGTAAATGGCTCAAAGTAAGAAAGCAATTGGCATTATAATTACTACCATTAAGAATTGGATTATGGTTGAGATTTATGGTGAGCGATCGCCCGCTTCTAAAGTGAGACTATTTGCCTCAATGCCAGTGATATTATCATTAATCAAAAATAAATTTATGGAACAAGTGGCGTGAGATAGCCCGTTCAGCGTCTCCTTTAGGAGAAGGGCTGTAGGGCGATGGAGAGCCAATCTATTGCAAACTTTCTTAAAGTCGAAGCAAGCGGCTCCCCATAAGTAACTGGCATGGGTTGAAAGGATTTTTCAGGGCTAAATATTACTAATACCAAGGGTATTGGACTATGACTTAGCCTGTAAATACAAGTGTTTCCATGTACCAACACCATCAGTTACTTTAGTCATTCGATAAACAGGTTTCTTAAGATTGGAGCAATGAAATCTTGATCTGACAATGGCGATAAACCTGCTTAATTAGCCTCTTTTTTCCAACTGAATAGGTGTTCTAAGAGGTTATGTAACTACCAGCCCAAGTTACCCATTTGTGCGATAACCCTATATGTAAAACTCCCTCTGTTTTCTCCTCTTCAGTAATAATTGCTCCTGTTAAATCTGCGCCGCTGAGTTCAGCCTCATTGATGTTACTACCAATCAAATTTGCCTTTCTGAGATTGGCATCTCTCAAATCTGCTCCACTCATTTCCGCCTCGCTGAGGTTTGCACCAAGTAAGTTTGCCAAGGATAAATTGGCACTCCGCAAATCAGCTCGACTTAGGTTAGTTTCTTGCAGGTTGACCCTCATCAGGTCTGCACCAATCAAGTTTACCTCACTCAAGTTGGCTCCACTCAAGTTAGCTTCAGTCAACTCTGCATCGGTTAGATTTGCCCGACTTAGATTACATCGACTCAAGTTGCTTTGACTGAGATCAGCACCACTCAAGTCAGCTTCAGCCAAATTTGCACCACTTAAGTCAGCTTCAGTTAGGTTTGCCTGATGCAGATTTGCCCGATTAAAATTTCGTTCTCCGGCTGCATATAAATTCAAAATTCTGTTAGCGTCCATATTGTCACCTCGCAATGTCTGTAGGTAAAGAAGTCTAGTTGTGAGTTAACACCACCCAAACCACACCAAAGACAATTTATTGAGTTGTCAGCAATGGGAATCTTAGCTAAAACTTGTAATTTTATTTTGCTTGAAATTTCGACATTTTCAGCATTTACTTAATGGAAATAAATCAAACATTACATATTGCCTTTTATCCAAGCGTTTGAAGGCTGAGTACTTAGCTTTTGAGTAACAGCAGCGAGGAAGTCTGGACAATCTGCCTCTACAACCTGTGGATGAAGGTGGTAGGGCAGATGTGCGTCCTTACTTATTGCCGCACAATAAGCCAAACCGAATTAACCCACGCTGATAACCGCGACGCATTAATCCCAGTGATAATGCTCCTTGGATGGTAGTCCAACCAGCATTTAGTAAGCCCCAAAATGCTTGGGGAGTGAATGCCGAATCAATTACCACATTCCAAAAAGGGGCGACAGCAGTTGACCAATCAGCGGTGCGGATATTATGTAATGGTAGTTGATGTGCGATCGCTTCGTACTCTGGCAGAGAAATCACATAAGGCAAACAATACACCCGATAAATATCCTGCAAATGCTTTTCCTCATCCGTCGTTAATGGGGACTCATCAGTTGGTCGATGACACCAAGTCACCATAATTAACTTGCCACCAGGCTTCAATACTCGGTAGCATTCCTGGAGAAACTTATTTTTATCTGGCATGTGTTCACCGCTTTCTAGCGACCAAACCAAGTCAAAAGAATTATCAGCAAAGGGCATTGCTTGAGCATTTGCGACTTGAAACTGTGTTCTCAGACTCAAATTAGCTTCCAAGGCACGTTCTGTTGCTCTCGCGGCTTGCACAGGACTCAATGTAATTCCTGTAGCCTTAGCATTAAACTTTTGTGCCAGGTATAAAGAACTGCCGCCAATGCCACAGCCCACATCTAGGATATTTTCTGCTGCTTGTACCCCTGCCCAATTGAGCAGTTCTTCGATTAAATCAATTTGAGCATGACGGCGGTCTTTTTTCAGAGTACCATCGGCACCGTAATAGCCGTGGTGCATATGTTCGCCCCAAATCTGTTCCCACAGCCCGGAGGAAGCATCGTAAAATTGCTGAATTTGCTGGTAAAGTGTTGCACTCATGAAAAAAGCAGTGTTAAGACAAAGCCGAATTTAAAAAAAACATACAGATAGGCTACCATGTGTGTTTTTAATTAAAATAGGGTCTTTTGGTTTGCAGGGATAATAAACTCCGGTTGCTCTTCCCTGGAAAAATTTCCTGATTTTACCTTAATAAGCTGCCTTTGTTGTCATTTGCATCCCAGAAACATCCGGGATGCCTAGCATGATTGAGTTTTTGAATTTTAAATTTAAAATTACTTATGACTGTTGCTCGCACAATTTGTTTGGGATTTATGGCTGTCATCGCTGTAGGTACTATCCTGTTGATGATGCCTTTTTCGACTAGCAATGGTACCTGGAATAACCTGATTGTGGCATTATTCACCTCGACATCCGCAGTTTGTGTCACAGGTTTATCAGTAGTTGATCCTGGTACTTATTTTTCCTTTTGGGGACAGTTTTTTATTGCGCTACTAGCTCAGATTGGCGGGTTGGGCTACATGACAACTACTACATTTCTGATTTTGCTCATTGGTCGTAGGTTTGATATGCGGCAAAAAATAGCAATTCAACAAGCTTTAGACCGACCGGGGATGAGTGGTAGCGCCCAAGTAATCCGTTCAATTATTGCCACAACTTTAATTTTTGAAATTACAGGCGTATTCTTGCTTTTGCCAGCTTTTGTTCCTGAGTATGGATGGAGTAAAGGACTGTGGTTAGCAATTTTTCATAGTATCAATGCTTGGAATAATGCTGGTTTTAGTTTATTTAAGGATAACTTAATTGGTTATCAGTCATCTTTCTTAGTAGTCTTCACCATCACAACGTTGATTATCTTTGGGGGAATTGGCTATCAGGTAATTTTGGAAATCTACCTTTGGTTGCGCGATCGCATTTTAAAGAAAACTCAAAATCAAATATTTTCTCTAGACTTTAAAGTTGCAACCAGCACAACTTTGATATTATTATTCCTAGGGGTAGTTGCCTTTTTCTGTATAGAGATCAGAAACCCTGAAACATTTGGTTCTCTAAATTTACGTGACCAGATATTAGTAGCTTGGTTTCAATCGGTTACTCCCAGAACTGCTGGTTTTAACACCATTGATATTGGCAAAATGACCACAGCTGGTCTATTTATTACGATTGCGCTGATGTTTCTTGGTGCAAGTCCAGGTGGTACAGGAGGAGGTATGAAAACAACAACCTTGAGAGTATTGACTAGTTGTACCAAAGCAATTCTTCAGGGGAAAGAAGAAGTTTTATTGTATGATCGCAAAATAGCAATATCTTTAATTTTGAAAGCTGTGGGTGTGTTGGTGGGTTCAGTAGCGACCGTGATTTTAGCTACGATTTTAATCAGCCTTACAGATCCAACATTAGATTTTATTCAAATTTTGTTTGAAGTGGTATCAGCCTTCGCCACCGTAGGGCTTTCTACAGGCATTACAGCAAGTATCTCTACAGCAGCAAAGCTCATCTTAATTGTCACCATGTACGTTGGACGAGTAGGTGTTTTACTACTGATGTCTGCTGTACTCGGAGATCCACGCCCTACCAGAATTCACTATCCTGAAGAAAATTTACTCGTGGGTTAGTTAAGGAGAGGGGAGGAGAAAAATTCTTGACTAATGACTAATGACTAAACTGATAAAATATACATTTGAAGGCAAAAAATAAAATTTTTAATTCAAGCGGTATAACCGTTTTTTGCCCTAAATACAGGGAGCCATAATAAGGATAACAAGGGTGAATCTGTCATCATTAAGTTTTTTTCGCAGTTTACGTAAAGATAACCACCAATTTGCTGTAATTGGGTTAGGCCGCTTTGGTAGGTCTGTCTGTTCTACATTGCACAATTTTGGTTATCAAGTGCTGGCAACAGATATTGATGAAAAACGAGTTTCAGAAGCATTAACTGAGGGAATCGTTGGTCATGCTTTGCAACTAGACTCTACAGAACCAGCCGCACTCAAAGAAGCTGGAATTTTTGAATTTGATACTGTAATCATAGCGATTGGCAACTACGTTCAGGAAAGTATTATAACTACCCTAAATGTGAAAGAAGCTGGTGTACCTCATGTAGTTGCTAAAGCTTCTAGTGAAGTTCACCGTAAACTGTTGCGGCGAGTAGGAGCAGATCATGTTGTTTTTCCTGAGTATGAAGCGGGTTGTGCCCTAGCACGTACCCTTACCAAACCGGCAATCTTAGATCGGTTTGACCTAGACCCAGATAACAGTATTGTAGAGTTGATTGTCCCTGATGAATTTCACGGCAAAACAATCACTGAGCTTCAACTTCGTAACCGCTATGGGTTAAATTTGCTAGCAGTGAGCCAGGATGGGAAATTTATAATTAATCCTAACCCCACCAAGCGTTTAGAGCGCGGTTCAGCAATGGTTGTTATTGGTTGCAACAAAGATATCAACCGTTTACCGATTTAAGAAAGTTAGGAGTTAGAGGTTATTAACTATCAAGTAAAATAAAAGCCCCAGTCGGCAGAATTGATGTTGAATTCTGACGACTGGCGGATGAATTCTTCTTTAATTCCTAACTCTGAGTTTTTTATTTTTCAGGATTGGTTGAAGTAGACTGTGGTTCAACTGAGACAGGGACATTGCTAGGGTTGGCTGGAGTTTCTGGTTGATTTGGTGTCTGTGGGTCAGATGTTTGTACTACATTACTTGTGTTGCCTGGAGTCTGAGAAGGAGTTGCTGTTTGACTGGCTTGAGGTTGCTGTTGCCCACTTTTCTGGGCAATTTGCTGCATTAGCTGCTCAATTTTTTCAGCTTGTTCAATGTTGCCTTGCTCACGATATTCGTTATGGGCACGTTTCAAGACTCCACTAGCTTTCTTGATATCGCCCTGATGATATAAAGTTACTCCCAAGTTATAGTAAGTTGAGGCATTTTTAGGGTTTAAGCGAATAGCTTGCCGATAAACAGAAATAGCCTCAGAAGCTTGACCTTGATTTGCTAGCAAATTTGCCATATTGTTGTAAGCTGTGGCATTTTTAGGATCTAGCTGCAAGGCTTGGCGATAAGTGGCGATCGCAGGCTCTATTTGACCTTGTTGTTGCAAGGCGATCGCTAAGTTAAAATAAGCGTTGGCGTTGCTGCTATCTAGATTAATTGCTTGTTGGTATGCTGCGATCGCATCATCAAGCTGTCCTTGTTCATACAGGATTAAACCCAGATTATACAGCGCTGCGACCCTTGTGGAATCTATCACTAGGCTCTGGCGATAAGCCGTAATCGCTGCATCTTTTTCTCCTTGTCGGTGCAACACTAACCCTAAGTTGTAATAAGCTTCGCTAAAATTAGGATTGATTTTAATCGCCTCTGAATATTCTTGTAAAGCTACATCTAGGCGATTTTGCTCCATGAATATATTACCCAGATAATTTCGCGCTGACCCAAGGTTAGGATCTCGCTGCAACGCTTGACGAAAGGCATATTCCGCACCCTGTAAGTCTTTGCGGTTATAGCGCGTCACTCCTTGTTGGAAAAAGCTAGCTGCTTCGAGATCCTGAGAAATTGCGGTTTCTGCTAGCAGCTTGCTTCCTGAAAAATTAGTAATTGTCGGTGCAGCTAAGACTAAAAACGCAGAACAGCCACAGAGTGTCACCCGGCAAAATAAATGTAACCACTGGGAAAATAGGAATTTTTCAGACATGGATTGCAGACCTATAATTATTATTCGCTCCTCATAAGTCAGAGTACCCACCGCGAAAGAAAAAATTCCAAATTTCCAACTTTTAACTCCTAACTGTAGAGACGCGATTAATCGCGTCTCTACTCCTAATTGTACAGACGCGATTAATCGCGTCTCTTAACTCCTACAGCTGACGGCAAAATTAGCATGGCATCGCCGAATGAATAAAAGCGATATCCAAAAGCGATCGCTTCGTTGTATATATTCAATAACCGTTGTCTGCCAATTAGCGCACTTACCAACATCAGCAAGCTGGAACGCGGCAGGTGAAAATTAGTAATTAAACCATCCACCACCCGCCATTGATAGCCGGGATAAATAAACAGGTCTGTTTTCCCGCAAAATGGTTGTAAATCCCCAGATTGAGCCGCCCCTTCTAGGGCGCGTACTGCCGTTGTTCCCACAGCAATAATTCGACCACCAGCCGCTTTCGTGGCGCGGATTTTCTCTACTGTAGCGGCGGGAACTTCAATCCATTCTTCATGCATGTGATGGGTAGTTACATCCTCCACTTCCACAGGACGAAATGTGCCTACACCAACGTGTAGGGTGACAAAAGCTTGATTGATATTGCGATCGCGCAACTTTTGTAATAATTCTGGAGTAAAGTGTAATCCTGCCGTTGGAGCTGCGATCGCTCCTGGCTGTTTAGCATAAACTGTCTGATATTGCTCATCAGCAGCTTCTGAGGTAGTGATATAAGGTGGTAGCGGAACTTCACCAAATACCTCTAACAGTTGCATCAAAGACTGCCCTTCTGGGACATCAAATTGCAACAAACGTCCCCCAGTTGCTGCGTCTGTTTCTAGAACCGTAGCCGTGAGTTGGGGACTCTTTACTTGGTAAGAATCTTCCAAATCCCCAATCCCTAATTGCCTGACATCAAAAATAATCTTCGCTCCCTGTTTGAAGCTTTTTCCTGGCTTAACTAAAGCTAACCAACAGTTATACCGCCGTTCTTCCAACAGCAACACCTGGATTTTCGCACCAGTGGATTTATGACCATAAAGCCGCGCTGGAATGACTCTTGTATTGTTCATAACCAACAAATCATCAGAGCGCAACAGTGCAGGCAAATCATGGAAAATGTGGTGTAGGGGTGCTGTTTCAGTGCCTGTAGTCGGAGAATTAACTACCAGTAACCGTGAGCTATCTCTAGGAACTGCTGGGTTTTGGGCAATGAGTTCTGAAGGTAGTTTGTAGTCATAGCCAGCTACCGAGCAATCTAATTCCAAATTTTTTTCTTGTGGGTGAGAGGTGTCTTTCAAATTGGCTTCTACTAGGTTTTACTTTATTTAGTATTTATACTCTCTTAAAAAAGCTGGTTTGAGCTTTTCCTTCTAAAGGAACTTTAAGGCATCTTCGCTCAGTTTTGTCGCTAGGCTATAAGATTGATACTATTAAGTAACACGGAAAAATTAACATAAAAATTGGGTAAACCTCCCCATCCAAAAACGGGGGCTTTTACCCTACCGGGAACAGGCACTGATTGACGAATATATATATGTAGGATTGGCTTTGATCCCAAGCACCAACAAACATGGAATACTTGTACTATCTGGCAAATGCCAGTCTAACCCTGAGGGTCGTTCAACACCTGCACGCTAGACCCCAGACACCAGTTTCATTCGTCACCGTAATTCATCAAATTGATGGCTGGGTGGTTAGGATCAAACTCAGAGGTCAAGTCTCGCCCCAAGAAGATGGCGACTTTCGGGCTTTTCTAAACGAATTAGGAATTAGCTACGAACCGCCAATGAGGGTGCAAATGGCACTTTGGAGTTTGGAAGCGGGACAGTGCCCTGTGGACGTGATGCGTCGCTATCAGGTTGCGATCGTCTCTCATGGTAGCCCAGAGAGAGACGAAATCGAGGCGTTCCGGCAACAGTTTGTCCGGGGCTTAGGTTACTGTCCAGAAACTTTGGCGTGACTCTATTCGGTTGTAACGCTACTACAAAATTATTGGTCATTGGTAATCAAGATATTTTATCCATTACCAATTAACCATTATCAATTGAAGAGTCGAAAGCTGCCAGAATGTATTCTTGCAGCTTAAACTTATATCCCGCTGCTGATGAAGTAGCTAGAGCTTCCTGGGTTGCTGGAACCTCAGTCAGATTTTTTGATATTCTTTGACAGTAGACAATAGCAACATCAAATCGGCAAGAATAATCTGCCTTCTCAGGGCACTGTGCTAAGAATATTCCAGCTGTCCGCCAGATTTTTGCTTGCTTTTGTGGGGTGATTGCGTTTCTTCCGCCTGCATCCCAACTACCTGAACTGCGGGTTTTCACTTCAACAAATGCCAGCATCGAGTGCTGAGTGCTGTTAGCAGTAGTGGGGCGTTGAGCCACTAAGGAGTTCTCTGTCTGCTCCTCTGGTTCCCCAGATTTTCCATCATGTTGGGCGATGATATCGATTTCTCCCCAGCGGCTAGAAAAGCGACGATGGAGAATTATCCACCCTGTAGATTGCAACCATTGGACTACTAGGTCTTCTCCTAAATGACCAATATCTGGATAATGAGATGGAGGAAGGTTAGCCATTGATTAAAAATATGATGAATTCTATGAATTCTAGGTTAAGCGATGCCTGCGGCGGGCTACGCCTACGCACAGAGGGTTCTACACTTGACTCATCCCGAACACAGTTTGGGTTGAAGCGTAAAACAGACTATCACTTTTGGGCAAGTATACTCAGCTTATTCCTTTGGGGAATAGTTGGCATCACGACAACCGTAGGTTTTGCTCCAACAGCTTTGGCACTCGAATTTAATAAAGAAATTTTGGTCGAGGCTGATTTCTCAGGACGTGATTTAACAGACTCCAGCTTTACCAAAGCTAATCTTCGCCAGAGCAACTTCAGCCACGCTAATTTGCACGGTGTTAGTTTCTTTGCAGCAAATTTGGAGTCTGCGAATTTGGAGGGAGCTGACTTGAGAAATGCCACTTTAGACTCAGCTCGTTTAGTGAGAGCAAATTTGACAAATGCACTGTTGGAGGGTGCCTTTGCTGCTAACGCCAGATTTGATGGTGCAATCATTGATGGGGCAGATTTTACCGATACGCTGCTGCGTTCCGATGAGCAAAAAAAATTGTGCAAACTTGCCAAGGGAACTAATCCCATTACAGGACGAGATACGCGTGACACGTTATTTTGTCCTTAGTATTTTTTAGCTGGGCATTGGGCATTGGGCATTGGGAATTGGGCTTTGGTTATTCCACTCTCAATACTGCTCGGGTTTTGCATTTTTAACTCGGCATTGGGTTTGGGGAAAAGGTTAAAGGGTAAAGGTTAAAGGTTTTTTCTTTCCCCTTTCCCCTTCCCCTTTTCCCCTTAACCGACAAGTATTGATTCCACTCTTGCTTCCCCTGCTCCCCCTGCTCCTCTTCCCCCCATTCCCCATTCCCCATTCTCTACTTCTAAAATATTGAGCAACTACCAACCACGGGCACCAATCTTTTGACAAACAATTTTCATTCCTTTGCCTGGTGAAGAACTTGCTACAAAAGGTATTTCTCCTTTCTCCTTATCCTCTTCAAGTAGCTGTCCTTCTGAACCGTAAATGGCAATGCGATTGAGAAAAAGGCGCGATTCTTTGCACGATGCATCGAAGGTAGTCTCGAAGACGCCATCTCCATACATCCCATAAAGCTTGTATGTCGTGCCCTTAATTGTTTCCGTATCCAGAGCTACGCTGTTTCCTAATTTATCATGCCCGACGGTAATATATCTTTCTGCATCTTGGGCGAACGCACTGCCACTGCTCAACAAAATAGCGATCGCTCCCACAATCCCGCCTATTTTAAAATACATACAGTTTCAAAATATAAGATTTCATATATTTCTACCCGCAATTAAAGGAGTTCTGGCAGGGTAAAAGCACTGAAATCAAGACAAAGCAAGGAGTTATGACAAGCCGAAAAACTTAGTAATTACAGGCAAAAGCTTAGTACAGACTTCAATTAGCTTTTCATTAGTAGGTAAATCAGCGATGTCTATGACGGGCTACGCCAACGCACCTTTCAAGAACTTGAGGGCTATTTTTGCCATCTTCTGCATTATTCCATCTTTTGGGTTTTTAGCTGCCTCAGCGATCGCATCTGTGTTCAAATGGGAACCATAAGAAAATAAGCTAATACATCACACTAGATTGGTTTCCCATGTCTGACGAACAAGAGCGTAATTCCGCTTTTAATGCTGCTGCTAACATTAACGTTCAACATGCTCAATTACAGGATTTATCCTTAAGTGCAGCCCGTAGATTATATAAAAGTGGGATTCGATCTGGTGATCCGATCAGAACCAGAGTGCAAGCCCAAGAAATGTTAGATAAAATCCCTCCATCTCAAAGAGCAGGGATTGATAGCAAATCTACTGATGTTAATACCCAAAAATATCTATCAGATAAGCACGCTAGTCATATCAAACCGCATAGCAAAGGCGGCTCAAATGATCCCAAAAATATCAAGTGGGAAAACGCCAAAGATAATTTAGGCCGTGGCGATAAACCCATGACTTCGCAGGAGCAAATGAGACTAGATGCTAAATGGCATTTTGACAACCTAACAGGTGCAGTTAAAGCAGGTGTTAAAGCCGCGCCCCTTGGAGCAGCCATTGGTGTAGCGACGACAGCACCATTTTCGTTACTAACCAACGCGCTACGCGTAGTTCGAGGTGAAATTTCTGCACAAGAAGCCGCTATAGAAACATTGAAAGATACCGTAAAAGGCGGCACAGTTGGCGGTGTGACAGCGTTTTTAACCACAACAGTAGCAGCAGCTTGTCCACCAATTGCGATCGCTTTAACAGCAGCAGCACCAGTTTTAGCTGTTGTTGGAACTGCGGGTATGGTTTACGAGTTTTTCAAAATCCTCGATGATCATAAACAGACCGTGAAAATCTATTATGAATCTTTAACTAAACAAGAATTAGAAAGATTACAAGCAATTGAAAATGAACTGATTTATGAACACCATAAAAATCTAGAGTTTTTAGCCCAAGCAGAAGCAATTAATCAAGAAATTACAAATCGTCCAATTGCACCGGGAATAGAAGGGGCTATGCAACGGTTACGTGAATCAGTCGCTATTGCTCAGTCTTTAGGACTAGCATCAACTGATAGTAAGTTACTGCCTGATTCTCAACTTCTTTACCTTCTTCCTCATTCCTAGAGAATTAGTCAAAAATTGTATGATTTTTATAATTCCTCTTCTGTTTGGTGCTTTAGGGGCGGCAGTTGGTGCTGTCGCAGGTGCTTTTACTGCTCATGCTGCTGGAGAAAAGGACAGACAAGCAGGCAAGCATCACAGACAAGTTGCAAATGAATTAACGGATAAATACGCAAACTTAGAGAAGAAATATTATGAATTTGCTGATGAAAGCAAAAGGCAGATTAATGATTTAACTCGCCAACACGCATTAGATGAAGTAGAAAAAGACTGTTTGCGTTTGGCAGTGCGATTGCAACAGAATCTCATTTCCTTAATGTGGGAGATTGATAGAGAATCTACAACAGATGCTTTAAATAGATTTCAAGCAGCAGTGGAGCAAACTAACCAAGTTCTATACCTCTTAAAAGAGGAGTTAATTATTGTTCCTAATGACTACTATGCACGTCTTTTAACAGCAACAGCAGCAACTAAACAAATCAATACTGTCAAACCCAACGATATTGGCAGTAAAACTATTCTCAGTGTTGATTTAGGTAGAACTTCCACAAAAAGTTGCGTGAGTCGTGAACCAAACAATGTGGTGTTCGTACCTGCCAATATTAAGCAGATGTCAATAAACCAAGTATGCGGCAATGTGTTTGAAGCTCGTGCCACTGACCCTCTGATGGATTTGTGGCTAGAGTATCAAGATAATGGATATGCTCTTGGTCAACTAGCAGCAGATTTTGGGGCGAATTTAGGAGTTGGCCAATCTAAGGTAGAGGCTGCACTGGTAAAAGTGTTAGCAAGTGCTAGCTACTTCAAACTCAGAGACGATATCTCAGTTGTACTGGGTCTGCCTTTTCTTTCCTTAGAGCAATTTGAAAAGGAAAAAGCACACTTGATTAGTCAAGTAGGCGGGCCTCATGTGTTGAACTTCCGAGGCGAATCTGTGTCGCTGAACGTCAGTAAGGTATGGGTAACGCCAGAGGGCTATGGCAGCCTGTTGTGGTCTGAAGCTCAACCTAAGAAAAGTCCTAACAGTCCCGATTTTACAAAAATATCGGTGGCGATAGTTGATATCGGACATCAAACCGTCGATCTTTTGATGGTAGATAAATTCCGTTTTACTAGAGATGCTTCTAAGAGTGAAGACTTTGGTATGCATAAGTTCTATGAACTGGTATCTGCTGAAATAGAAGGTGCTGATAGTCAATCTCTAGCGCTGATTTCTGCTGTTAACAAACCCAGAGGCGAGCGTTTTTATCTTCCTAAAGGAGCAAGCAAACCCACTAACTTAGACGATTTTCTTCCCAACCTCACGGAGATGTTTTCTCGTGAAATCTGTAGCCGTGTTCTAGCCTGGTTGCCAGAGCGTGTAACTGATGTGATTATTACTGGTGGTGGCGGTGAATTCTACTGGGATGACGTTCAACGTCTACTCAAGGAAGCAAAGATTTATGTCCATTTAGCGGCACCCGCTAGGCAAGCTAATGCTTTGGGGCAGTATATTTATGGTGAGGCGCAATTAGGCGCCATTGATCGCCGTGCTAGGTCAAAAAACTGATGTTACTTTGAATTTATCCCAAAGCAAAGATAATTTTTGGTAGCTGTAAAGATTTATTTAATATCCCAGTAAAAAAATGAAAATTCAACTTTCTCATGATGTTAAAGATAAACCTTATAAAGAGTGTATTACTCCTAAGCAAGGGAAAAACTTTAAGACAGGACAAGAATTGCTTATAAACAAAGAAAATATTTACAAGTTACCGGATAAAAATTGGGAACTTTGTTATTTTGATTTAGAAAAAGAAGTGACTTACCCATTTTTTATAACGCACGATGAAATCAAAAATGATTTTAGAAAAGAAATAAATTTTTTAATTGTTATTGAATCTGAGTTTGAAGAACTAATTACAATACCCGAAATAAAGGAATTGATAGACTCTCAGAGGGTAGCGACATCTCGTTCAATGACTACATTTGAATACTTAGATACTTATCAACGTTTTCAGTCATTTTATGAAAGGCTATCTTGAAATAGGGGGGTGACTATCAATCGATACAGCTTGTTAACAATCACCAATACCCTATTCGCAGTCTTGCCCATGACCATACACTATAAAAGTCATAAAGTTTGAAGAAAGACCGATCACAACATTGAGCAGGAACTAAGTAAGTCAGCGTAAATAATTATTGTTGCAATAAGGCAGGGGGCAGGGAGCAGGGAGAGAAAGAGTTTGAGCTTTATTTACTTTTATTTACATAGTTTGGTTTTATTGCACCGACTTACTTAGCTAAAAAATAGCGATGAGCTACGCCCCGCCGGAGGCGATCGCACTCCACCAAATACAATGAGCAACTAATGTTGTACCTCAAAATTTATCTCACACTTCTAAACCACTCAGTAATTCCCTGAGCGATCGCATTTGCCATTTTCTTTTGTTCCTCTGGGTTCACTATCTGCTCAAATTCATCGGGACTGCTCATAAAACCCAATTCCAACAATACGGATGGCGCAGCAGCAGGGCGTGTCAGCGCTAGGTTGTTCCAAAACACGCCATAATAAGGTTTGTCAAGTTTTTTTACTACATAGTTTTGTAAAAATATTGCGAGGCTGTGGGCTTGGGGATGATACCAAAAAGTGCCGAATCCCTTAGTTTTTTCGGCATCGCCATTATCGGGTAGGGAGTTGTGATGTATGGAAAGAGCGATCGCAGGTTCTTCTTGATTGATAATTGCCTGACGTTCTACTAACGAAACCTCCTTATCATCCTCCCGCGTCATCACCACCGTTGCTCCTCGCTTCACCAACTCATCCCGCAGCAACTTGGATATCACCAAATTCACATCTTTTTCTAAATATCCAGTTGGGCCACTGGCACCAGATTCTTTACCGCCATGCCCAGGATCTAGTACAATCTTGAGATTAGCTAAAGCCTTGCGTCTTGTGTTCCCAATTTTCGGCGGATGACGCAAAGCCAAAACCAGGGTTGTACCGTCGTATCTCAGCTTATATCCCCACTGTTGAGCTTTTTTGAGGTTAAAGGTGTATTTTACTTGTTCTGGAGCCTCTTGTTGCCAATCTAGGCGAGAAATTAGGGGGTCATCATCCAGGCGAATAATGTCCGTTTGGGCAGTGGTATTGTAGAGAGTGAGAGCGAAAGCACCCTCACTTTGTTGTACGCTCACAGGAACGGGAACTTGTAAGGGGAAAACGATCTCTGTTGCACCAGGGAGTTGACGGTATCCGACACTGCGAATTATTGTTTGTGGCGGAATTGCACTAGGTAGAATGCGGGTTTCCTGACTATTAATCCAAGCGCCATAGTCTAGGCGCAACCATTCACCTTCCCTACCTGTTACTGTTGCGCGTGTGCCTTTGGGCAGTGGTGTAAGTCGAGAATAATCGGTGCTTGGGCCAGTGCGAGCAACACCTGACTCTACTATCACCTCAGAAACTGGCAACTGTGCTCTTGAGAGGATTTGAATTTTACCAGCCCCTGGTTGAGTAATCGTCTTGCCATTGAGGGTCAGTTTAAACTGAGGTTGTCCCAGATCGGCGGCTGTTGCCACTGTGGTACAACCTTTATAATTGCCTACGCTAGACTGGGCATAAGGTTGATTTTGCCCTGTCAGAGCTGCCAAATTACTTGGTAGTTGTGCCTGTTGTGGTTGAGGTGAAAGAGCAATAGTTTGATTAGCTAAGTTGACAGAGACATTAGCGTTAGGGGGTGCGATCGCGCTAAAACAAATTAGCTCTCCCGGTAGTCTGGCAATGTCAGCTGCGGGAGTCAGGGAATCTTTAGCAAAGGCTAACCCCTGTGGTAGCTCAGGGCTAGTGGTAAGCCTTGTCACTTTAATCTGGAGTTCTTGATTGTTGTGACGCACAGTAAAAAGATTCTCCCCCAACTGCAAGGGAAAACTAGGGGAAAAATGACCAGCTTTGCTGCGGGTAATTGGCTTACTATTGATCAAAACCTGACCATCTGGTGGTGCAGTTCCCAGAAAGAAGATTTTTTGGGCACTCGTCTGGTAGTTTGTTTGGGGAAAAACGACTATAAGAGATGGCTCTGCCAATGCTACGGAGGAAGTAAGAATACAGCCTAATATTACTAATCCTAGAAGGTTTTTCACAGCAAATCACAGAAGATTACACCACAACAACTGTGGCACAATGACGGGATGTCTTTTTAGAAGTTGTTAGAAATTTAAACTACTATGACTAAGTTTATTTTTGTAACTGGGGGCGTAGTTTCCAGTATTGGTAAGGGCATTGTAGCAGCAAGTCTAGGGCGTTTGCTTAAGTCGCGCGAATATTCCGTGTCGATTCTTAAACTCGACCCTTATATCAATATCGATCCTGGCACAATGAGTCCCTTTCAGCATGGGGAAGTATTCGTTACCCAGGATGGTGCGGAGACAGATTTGGACTTGGGGCATTACGAACGCTTTACCGATACCTCAATGTCGCGTTTGAACTGTGTTACTACTGGCTCGATTTACCAGGCAGTTATCAATAAAGAGCGGCGCGGAGACTACAATGGCGGCACAGTACAAGTAATTCCTCATATTACCAATGAAATAAAAGAGCGAATTCTGCGAGTTGCTAAAAGTACAAATCCCTCTGTAGTGATTACCGAAATCGGCGGTACGGTGGGAGATATTGAATCACTGCCGTTTTTGGAAGCAATTCGTCAGTTCCGCAAAGAAGTGGGACGGCAGAATGTGCTGTATATGCATGTAACGTTGGTACCGTGGATTGCTTCTGCGGGTGAGATGAAAACTAAGCCAACGCAGCATTCGGTTAAAGAACTGAGATCCATTGGTATTCAACCAGATATTTTAGTTTGTCGGAGCGATCGCCCCTTACCCAAGGGATTAAAGCAAAAATTGTCGGGATTTTGCGATGTACCGGAAGAATGCGTCATCACTTCTCAAGATGCCAAAAGTATCTATGAAGTACCCCTGAATCTAGAACGGGAAGGAATGGCAGAACAAGTGCTGAACTTGCTGCAAATGGAACAACGCAAACCAGATTTGACGCAGTGGCAAACCTTGGTACAACGGTTACATAGCCCCAAGCACGAGCTAGAAATTGCCATTGTTGGTAAATATGTGCAGTTAAGTGATGCCTACCTATCTGTAGTGGAAGCATTAAACCATGCTGCAATCTCTACTTATGGCAAACTGCGCCTGCGTTGGATAAATTCAGAAGATTTGGAAACCGAACCGCCCGAAACTTATCTTGAGGGTGTCGATGGCATAGTTGTGCCAGGAGGTTTTGGTGTTCGGGGGGTAGATGGCAAAATTGCCGCCATTAGATACGCCCGCGATCGCCAAATCCCCTTTTTGGGTTTATGCCTGGGAATGCAATGTTCTGTGATTGAATGGGCTAGGCACGTAGGGGGATTAACAGGTGCTAATAGTGCTGAATTTGACGCTCATACAACTGATCCGGTAATCAATTTATTGCCAGGACAGCAGGAAGTAGTCGATTTAGGGGGTACAATGCGCTTGGGGCTATATCCTTGTCGTGTTCTCCCTGATACTCTGGCCTTCAAGCTTTATCAAGAAGATGTAATTTATGAACGACATCGACATCGGTATGAGTTCAACAATGCTTACCGCGATCTGTTATTAAAGTCTGGTTATGTAATCAGTGGTACTTCTCCCGATGGACACTTAGTTGAAATTGTGGAATTACCCAAGCACCCATTCTTTCTTGCTTGCCAATTTCATCCAGAATTTCAATCGCGCCCTAGTAGCCCTCATCCTTTATTTAAAGGGTTTATTCAAGCAGCGATCGCTCTTTCTCTCTCAACTTCAGGGACACCAACACCATTGGAGGTGTCATAACAATTAAAAATTAGAAATTAAAAATTAAAAATTAATTTTTAATTGGTACACAGCAACATTAACTTCAGGCTTCAGTAGATTTGGATATACAGGGTGCATCATTCGTAATTGGGGAGATGTTGTGGCGTACTGGGTGAAAATCCTTTACGAAAGGAGAGAATATGTAGTGAATTTTGAACGTGTTCATGCTTTTTGTTATGAACTGAACGGCAGGGTTACTTTTTGGTTACCCGATAGTGCCATACCAATAGTGATTAACCCGCAAAGTAACTTGGAAGATTATCAAAAGATTCTCGATTATTTAGAATGTGTGACGGGGTTGGAATTAGATCATGGCCACTGGGTGAAAATCCTGTACGAAAAAAACGAATATGTAATTAATCTCAACTGCATCAGTTCCTTTTGTCATGAACCGAACGGCAGGATAACTTTTTGGTTACCAGATGGCACTATTCCCATCATCATCAACCCTGTAAGTAATCCTGAATCTTATGAAAAAGTTGTGAAATACGTTAAGAAAGCAACAGGATATTCTTTGTCTTAGTATTAGGTAATTCGTAATGAAGCTCCTACATCGCTAGCCCTAACGTAATTCGTAATTAATTAGATAATTAGTCATTAATAATTAATTAAGGGTACAGAGCAACTAATTTCAGTTATGAAAAAGAAAAAAAGGCTCGGCATCTTTATTCAAGCCCCGCATTTATGAGCCACTGCCGTCTTAGGGTTTCCCCAAGTAGATTAACTGGCGTGCATGGGGTAACAATTACGAATTACGAATTACGAATTACGAATTATATAGTTTTGCCATGCCAACTTTGCTGCACCTACTATCCCAGCAAAATTCCCTAACTCCGCTGGCAATATTTGTAAACCCGCTCGTGATAAAGGCTGAACTCGCTTCTCAATTTCTGCCTTGACTGTTGGTATGAAAAATTCAAAGCTGCCACTTATACCGCCACCAATGACGATCACTTGCGGTGTGAGTACATAAATCAAACTCGTCAAACCAATTCCCAAACACATACCATACTCTTGCCAAAAAGCCAATGCTGTGGGATCTCCTTGTTGGGCAAGAAAACCCAATTCGACGGGTTCCTTGAGAGTGCGGCGACGAATTGCAGTAGCAGAGGCATATTGTTCTAAAGAGCCTTGATTGCCACTATTGCAAATTGGCCCATCTGGGTTAAATGAAATTAAACCTAATTCCCCGGCGGCTCCTTGATGTCCAACAAATAGTTTGTCATCAAGGATAATTGCGCCACCAACCCCAGTACCTAAAGTTAGCAGAATCAGATTTTGAAAATGGCGACCGGCTCCCAGCCAAGCTTCTCCCAAAAGAGCGCAATTAGCATCGTTAGCGATCGCAGTTGGTTTGCCAGTTTTAGCTTCTAACCAATCTGCCAAAGGTACATCGATCCATCCAGGCAAGTTAATAGCGATTTTAGCAATGCGTCCTGCTGCATCGGATGGGCCAGGAGTCCCAACACCAATAGCAACAGTTTGATCCAGAGGATCAATTTGCGCGATCGCATCTACAATCACCGCCAGCACCGCCTCCGGTGTTGTCGGTTGGGGAGCCGCCACAGTCAAAGATTGCAGACAAGTACCATCAGCGGCAAAACGCCCTAGCTTAATTGCCGTTCCCCCTACATCAATGCCAATTACTTGAGAACTCACCACTTTAAAATCCTCAGACCAAGCCGCAAATTTTCGGCTTAAAAAGCATCGTAGTACAGCTTTGCACAAGTTTGTAGGCAATAAAATAGCCACATACTAAACTTCTGTGTATTAGAGCGTTTCGATTTTCAAGCTCAAGTCGTCAAAGTTTGAGGCAAATCTGTACTTAGCGTTTTAGCATTTTGGCACGAAAAAATTCTAAATTTTCTGTTTTATTGGGTGCGAGTCGTTTTCATCCCCGACATCAAGATGCGCGGCTTTCAACTCCGATTTCTGTAAATTAGCAAAAGTCATGGTGCGGAAACTCGATTGCTCCTGCCAACCTGTAACTGGAGCACCCCTTAAGATGCCAGAAAGGGCAATCGAAAGCATAAACCCGCCAGTAGCGGCGGCAATTAACGTCAGGTTATCTTTCACACTAATCTCTCCAGTTATCAATTACCAGTTATCAGTTACTAGTTATCAATGATCAGCCCGTTGACTGATAAGTGTCCACTGTTTACTAACTATTTTCGGATTCTATTTTCTCTCCGTAACCGGGGATTGACAAATTCGTTTAACCCTTCACCAAGTAGTGATAACCCTACCACCATGAATGTCATCGTTAAACCAGGGAAAAGTGTAGTCCACCAAATGCCAGTAGGTAGAGCTTCTAGGGCTTGTTTTAAATCATGTCCCCATTCTGGCACTTCTTCGGGAAGTCCTAACCCCAGAAAGCCCAAACCGCCCAACACTAAAATTGCATCAGCGGCGTTGAGTGTGAATAAGACGGGTACGCTTTGAATGACATTGAAAAATAGATAACGAGAAAGCACAACCCAAATAGAAGCACCCATTGCTTGAGCAGCTTCGATGAATACTTCAGTTTTCACGCTCACAGTGTGGTTGCGAACAACGCGGTAATATTGGGGGATGTAGGCAATGCTAATAGCGATCGCTGCATTTAATATTCCACGCCCCACCACAAACGCCAACGTCACAGACAGCAGTAGCCCCGGTAGGGTGTAGATGCTATCCATTATAAACAGCAACACTTTATCCAATTTCCCGCCGAGATAACCACTCAGCATCCCCAAAGGCACACCGATAATCATACTCAGCGCTGTTGCCAAAATTACCACCTGCAAAGCAGCTTGAGCGCCAAACAATGTCCGGGAGAACACATCATAGCCCAAGCGACTAGTACCGAACCAATGTTTAGCTGAGGGTGGCTCGTGAATTGGATTAGAAAGAAAATCTTTGGGGTTTTGCAGCCATCCCCAAGCCTGGAATACGGGAGCGAAGAATGCCAGGA
Organism: Nostoc sp. UIC 10607; assembly: GCF_047228265.1. NCBI lineage: Bacteria > Bacillati > Cyanobacteriota > Cyanophyceae > Nostocales > Nostocaceae > Nostoc > Nostoc sp. UIC 10607. The sequence goes on from NZ_JBIQNW010000019.1 coordinate 92,053, forward strand.
AAATGAAAAATAGGGTAATGGCTAACCCGATGAGCATGAGTTTTTGGGAAAGATTGAGACTTTTGCCAAACTGTAAAAATGTCGGTAGTCGCCGTTTTGTAATGGCCATGTGCGATCGCCTGGATCAAAGCTTGATACGCTGACCATTTTACATATCAGATAGGGAATTGCGTAAACATCATGAATAAAAGTCCGACTATTGAGCGGTGGATACAGAGCTAGACTGAGGAAGAGGTGAGATTATGCCTTATTTTTGGTAAAGATAAATTATTAGCCAAGTGTTACCACAAAGGTAAATGATTCCAAGTAAAGAAAAATTTTAATACAATACAGTTCAGATAAGACTAAAACACTTGTAGAGACGGCGATTTATCGCGTCTCAAAAACCCACAGTTTTGTACAATTAGCCCTTAACCCAAGCGTATTGAATTTTAATCTGCTTTGATATGCCTGCAAGAGATATTTATCATGATGCTGTTAAGAATGCTTTAGTTAAAGAAGGCTGGATAATTACAGATGACCCCTTACATTTAAAGTGGGGTCAAAAAGATATGTATGTAGAATTAGGAGCCAAGCAACTCTTAGCCGCAGAACAAGAAAGTAAAAAAATAGCTGTAGAAATTAAAAGTTTTGTCAGTCCCTCAGAAATGGCAGACCTCAAAGATGCTATTGGGGAATTTATTATGTATCGTGCTGTTATCCATCGCCTCGAACCAGAAAGAACATTATATTTGGCAGTGCGCGACAGCGTATTTACAGCTTTGTTTGAGGAACCAATTGGTACACTTTTAATAGATACTGAAAATCTAAAGTTACTCGTTTTTAATCCAGAAGCTGAGAGGATTATCCAATGGATACCTTAGATAATTATCGACGGATCATCAAAGAGGTATTAGTACCCTACACACAAATTCCTTATTCACACGCAGCCATTGAATGTAAAGCAGTATTTGATAGCAAAAATGACAGTTATTTGCTGATAAGTTTAGGCTGGGATGGTGTTAAACGAATTCACGGTTGCTTAGTTCATCTCGATATTATTGATGGCAAAATTTGGGTGCAACGGAATGACACAGAAGATGGTGTTACCTACGAATTAGTAGCAGCAGGAATTCCTAAAGAGAAAATTGTCTTGGGATTTCACCCGCCAAATGTTAGGCAACACACAGGATATGCTATTGCCTAACTTATTAAAGCTACCGCTTAAGTAAGTGGGCGGGATTGGGTATTGAGCAGAGTCTTCCCCAATACCCACTATCTCAAAGACTACTTTCAATCAACAGGCGGTATTCGCTCTTTTGCTTCACGCCTTTGACTTCCTTGACTAGTTCCTTATCTTTAAACAATTGAACCGTTGGTGTTCCTGTCACACCAGCATTTTCAGCAATATCTCGGTCTTTGTCGATGTCAATTTCTACAAAGTGAATTTTGCTGTCAAATTCATCCACCACTTTATTTAAAATTGGCTTCAGGGTATGGCAAGGGCCGCAACCAGGAGAGACGTATTTAACAAGGAGTAAGCGATCGCTTTCATGGAACAATTTCCGTAAGGCATAACCTCCCTCATGACGCGTCCTATCCAAGTTAAATCCAGCTTCTTCTTCGGCTTCAGTCTTTTTGGCTGGCTGATGTTCTAATTCATTAACCGCTGTTTCTGGCTGTTGATGGAATTCTTGAATCAAGCCACTGGATGATAACCAACGTTCTGCTAACATTGCCGCCATACAGCCAGTACCCGCAGCCGTAATTGCTTGGCGAAACTCATGATCTTGTACGTCGCCAGCAGCAAAAACGCCCTCTACACTAGTTTCTACAGAACCGGGTTTAGTGACAACGTAACCTACCTCATCCAGTTCTAACTGACCTTTAAATAGAGAGGTGTTGGGACTGTGACCAACGGCGTAGAATAAACCCTTCGCGTGCAGTTGGCTCTCTTCACCAGTTTTGGTATTGCGGACTTTCACCCCTTCCATGTGACCGTTACCGAAGATATCCACGGCTTCTGTGTTCCAATGCACTTGGATTTTCGGGTTACTCAAAACGCGGTCTTGCATGGCTTTAGAAGCCCGCATTTTATCGGTGCGTACCAACATATTTACCTTAGAACCGTACTTAGTAAGGTAAATTGACTCTTCCGCCGCCGAGTCGCCAGCACCAATCACAGCCAATTCTGCACCGTGGAAAATTGGTGTTGCGCCATCGCAAATCGCACAAGCGGAAATACCCCGACTCCAAAATTCGTGTTCGCTGGGTAAACCCAAACGCTTTGCTGTCGCACCCGTAGCAATGACGATGCTGTTGGTTTTGATTTCCCTTTCTTGCGATCGCACTGTAAATGGACGCTGACTCAAGTCAACTGATATAACATCTTCAGTATATAGTTCAGCCCCCCAGCGCTCCGCCTGAGCCTTCATCTGATCCATCAGTTCCGGCCCGGTAATCCCTTGGGGAAATCCAGGAAAGTTCTCGACTTCCGTCGTTGTCATTAGTTGCCCACCAGGCAATCCCCCGGCTTGGAAACCTTCAAATACAACAGGTTTTAGGTTCGCACGTCCGGCATAGATAGCAGCTGTGTACCCTGCTGGCCCAGAACCGATAATTACCAAGTTTTCTACTGTGGGGTTAGTCATGATCATATATAAACTCATAACGACTACGCTTAATATAGCATAACATAGCTTCAAGGCAAGTGATTGGGAAACGGCTACAGCAGTGCGATTCGTTCACCCTAAATGAATAGAAATACTCAGGGACGGTTGCTGGTTTTATTAGCCTTGGTACTAATGAATAATGACTTTGGAGGCGGGCTGCTATTCTTCCAATGCCCCATGCGGCATTCAGTTGTTAGCAATTAGCACTTTGTGAGTCTGAGGATTGTACGAATTGACACGAAATAATGAGGCTGATGAATGCCAAGATCAAAGAAAGGATGCCTCAAGGATATTAAAAGTACTATGCCAGAATTACACCAATCAATTGCCCAGCATTACCACGAACGGACTAAATACAACCCTGAGACTCTCGCCTCCAAAAGTCAAAGGCTAGACTGGGCTAAACAGCCAGTGCCTTTCAAAGAGTACAAAATTGGCTCTACTTTTGATCTCAAACCCTATATCCAAGAAAAATCAGAGGGATTTGCTAGTAACCCAGATGCTCAATGGTGGCAAAGACTTTCACGGCTGCTGTTTCGCAGCTATGGATTGACGGCGAGAATGCCTTCTATGGGTAGTGCGGTGTATTTACGTGCTGCTCCCAGTGCAGGCGGATTATACCCTGCCGAGGTGTATGTGGTTTCCCGTGGTACGTCGTTATTGCCGCCTGGTCTGTATAACTACCAGTGTCGGACTCATTCTCTGATGCATTATTGGGAAAGTGATGTTTGGCAAACTCTCCAAGCAGCTTGTTTCTGGCATCCTTCCCTAGAAAGTACCCAACTTGCAATTATTGTTACTGCGGTATTCTATCGTTCTGCGTGGCGCTATGAAGATCGGGCTTACCGCCGGATTTTTCTCGATACGGGGCACCTGTTGGGTAATATCGAGTTGGCTGCTGCGATTACTGACTATCGCCCCCACTTAATCGGCGGTTTTGTGGATGAATCAGTAAACGATCTACTTTATATCGATCCGCAACAAGAAGGTGCGATCGCTGTCTTACCTCTGGCAGACTTGTTAGATGTCAATCAAAATTTGCCATTGGGATGTACTGCTTTACCTTCCGCCACCGAAACCAGTTATCCCCAAATCCCCGATGGTGAATTGCTGACATATTTCCATCAACACACCCAGATTCAATCAGGTATAACTGGCAATCTCAATCTACCAACTATCAAACAAGAAAAATCTTTAGAGGATAAATATAACTTTCCTTTCTGTTTGAAAATTCCCACCACCACCGCACCTATAGACTGGGGACAAAAGCTGTCAGAACTGGAAATTACTATGTACAAGCGACGCTCTACCCGCGCTTACAATGGTGATGATTTAAGCTTCGATGAATTGAAAAGTTTACTTGATTTCACTTACCAACCGCAAAATTACATCGATCAAAGTTTAGATATTTCTCCAGACTACTTTGATCTGAATTTAATAGAAACATTCATTGCTGTTTGTGGAGTCAAAGGATTGGAGGCGGGTTGTTACTATTACGCGCCCAAAGCCCAAGAATTACGCCAAATTCGGTTTAAAAACTTTCGACGAGAGTTACATTTTCTCTGCTTAGGACAAGAATTAGGGCGGGATGCAGCAGCAGTGTTATTTCATACAGCCGATCTGAAAGCTGCGATCGCACAGTATGGCGATCGCGTTTACCGTTACTTACATATGGATGCCGGACATTTGGGACAGCGCCTGAATTTAGCCGCAATGCACCTGAATGTAGGTGTCAGTGGGATCGGCGGATTCTTTGATGACCAAGTAAATGAAGTTTTGGGTATCCCTGCCGATGAAGCTGTTTTATATATCACTACATTGGGTCGCCCAAGATAAAACAAACCGCAAAAAACACAAAGTACACAAAGATTCTTTGCGTTTTTTGCGGTTCCTTTCCTAACCTCAACTTCTGGGGATAAATCTATGATGTAAAGATTTTTAGTTTCTAGATGGCACTCTTCAGCATAGCTGCCTTCTTCACTTACTTCTTCTGGTACCTCATTCAACTGAAAACTACTTGCTATAGCTCACTTCTTAATCACAAATCGTTAGCACATCTGGATGGCAACGTTTAATGACGACTTTTATTCCCAAGGCTCCCTCGCTTTCAAGGTCGTCAATATATCCAGGGCAAGCAGCTTTCGCTTCAATAAATGTTTGAAAAGGTCCAAAATAGTAGATGCAGTCAGGACTTTCAGTGATTAGTTCTATCCAGTAATCACTAATAACCTTTTGAATAATTATTGAACCCAAAATTTTAAGTTTGTTTAACACAAAAGGAAAAGTTAGATTGCTAGTAGGTCTTTAACAGCATCACTGTTGCTCTAATAGTTATCATCTGCTAAAAGCATGAGATATGTAAAATTTAACTATGTTCAATGTTAAGCTTCTATGTGATCATGCCAACTTGCCTTCTGGCTGTGGTGGCTTTTTAAGTTCGTCGAATTCAAGTTAAATCTGATACTACAAAAGATTTTTGTCACACAATCACTAATGCTATTTCCAGAAAATGAAAGCCAACGACTAGAAGTACTTAATCAGTATCAAATTTTAGATACGCCACCAGAAGAAGTTTTTGATGAACTAGCTCAACTAGCTGCCAACCTTTGTGAAACACCAATCGCTCTCATTAGCCTAGTTGATGCAGAACGGGAATGGTTCAAGTCAAAAATCGGAATAACTATATCAGAAGTCCCTCGAAGCATTTCTTTTGGTAATTATACTATCTTGCAAAGTCAAATATTAATTATCCCTGACACTTTGCAAGATGAACGGTTTTCTACAAATCCTCTTGTAACATCAAATAATTATTTCCGCTTTTATGCGAGTGTTCCCCTAATTACCTCAAGCGGTTTTGCATTAGGTAGCCTTTGTGTAATTGATTATGAACCGCGAAATTTAGCTGTTAAAGAACAAGCAGCTTTGCAACTGTTAGCTCGACAAGTAATCAGGTATTTAGAGTTACATCGACAAAAAGTAATTGATGATAGCCAAAGAAGTTTTAATCTCCTTTTCTCTAAAAACCCCAATCCAATGTGGGTATATAACCAGAATAATCTGCAATTTTTAGATGTAAATGAAGCTGCTGTTGTCCATTATGGCTACTCACGAGAAGAATTTTTGCAAATGCGAATAACTGACATTCGCCTTCCAGAAGATGTGCCTATTTTCATAGAATATTTAAGACAAAGACACTCTAACTTACATTTTGCTGGACAATGGCAACAACGGCGAAAATGCGGAGAGATTATTGATGTTGAAATTGTCACACATAAAATAGACTATGCCGGGTACAATGCTCGGTTAGTTAATATTCGAGACATAACAGAACACAAACGAATAGCAAAAACACTTCAGGAAAGTGAAGCTAGATTTCGAGTTATTTCTGAAGCCATTCCTGTTCCCTTTCTTATTTCGCGTCTGTCTGATGGGTTGATTTTATATGCTAATCCAGAATTGCTTCAAACATTTCAGTTTTCTGCCGAGTATTTAGTTAATGGCAAAAGTTTATTAGATTTATATCATAATATAGCCGATTTAAAAACACTATTAAAAATTCTTAATCAGCATGGTTTTATTTATAATTATGAACTTCAATTAAAAAGATCTGATGGAACTTATTTTTGGGCGATCGCTTCACTGCAATATTTAATTTTTAATGGTGAATCAGCTATTTTGACAGTATTTTATGATATAAATGACCGAAAAAATATAGAAACAAAACTCCAAGAGCAAAATGAGTTTTTGCAGAAAATTTTTGAGAGTATACCGTTGATGATTGCGCTCATTGATACCAATGGCAAACTTCAGTGGGTAAACCAAGAATGGGAAAGTGTTTTAGGCTGGAAATTTCAAGATTTTCAAACTGGTGATGTTTTGGAATCTTTATATCCTAATCCTGAATATCGACAATATGTGATTAATTCTATTCAGTCTGCACAACGTAATTGGAGTGATTTTAAGACTCAGATGCAGGATGGTCATTTACTCGACACATCTTGGACTAATGTTAAACTTTCAAATGGTCAAATTATTGGTCTTGGACAAGATATAACAGAACGTAAGCAAACTGAACTGGCTCTAAAAGCTCAAGCCGAGCGGGAGCAGTTGATGCGAACCGTTGCTCAACGGATTCGTCAATCTTTGAATCTCCAAGATATTCTGAATGCAACAGTTCAAGAAGTGCGAGATTTACTTGGGGTTGATCGAGTGGTAGTTTATCAGTTTGACCCAGAGATGATCGGCACAATTGTGGCAGAGTCGGTGGAACCTGGATGGACAGTTTCTTTAAACGTGCAGATTCATGATACATGTTTTCAAGCAGGCGCTGGATTCGAGTATTATCAAAGACGTAAAAGAGCGATCGCTAATATTTATGAAGCGGGACTAACTGATTGCCATATTCGTTTGTTAGAACAGTTTGAAGTCAAAGCAAATTTAGTCGTACCCATTTTACTAGAAGTAAGCTCTAAAAACTCTGGCTCTCACCTTTGGGGTTTACTGATTGCTCACCAATGCTCTGGTTTCCGCGAGTGGGAAGAAAATCAATTAGATTTGCTCGATCAACTTACAGTCCAATTAGCGATCGCAATTCAACAATCCAGCATCTTTGAGCAAGCTCAAACTGAACTTGTTCAAAGACAAAAAGCTCAAGTAAAGTTAAGAAATGCCTTGGCTGAAAAAGAAGTTCTGTTAAAGGAAGTTCATCATCGAGTTAAAAATAATTTACAAATTGTCTCCAGTCTATTGCAACTCCAATCTCAAACACTTAAAGATCCAGAAGTCATCAAAGTTCTTCGAGAAAGTCAAAACCGAATTGAGTCAATATCTCTAATTCATAAAAATTTATATACTTCTGCTAATATTGGACAAATTGATGTTGCTGACTATATCCATAATTTGGCAGCAAGTTTACTAATTTCCTATCAAATATGTCCTGGTAAAATCGGTTTAGAAACTGATATAGATTCAGTGAGTTTGAATGTTGACCAAGCTATCGCTTGTGGACTGGTGATCAACGAATTAATCTCCAATGCCCTCAAGCACGCTTTTCCCAACCAACAAGTAGGCACAATCAGTATTACTTTACGTAATGTTGGTAATAATATCGAGATGACTATCCGAGACAATGGGATTGGTTTACCAGATAATTTAGATTGGACAAATACTGATTCTTTGGGTCTTTCATTAGTATATGACTTGGTTACAGAACAACTGGAAGGCTGCATTAATCTAGAACGCAATCATGGAACAGTATTCAAAATCCAATTCACGCAGTTAACTTTGCATTAGTAAATATCAAATGGGTCAAGCTAGGATTTTAGTCGTTGAAGATGAAGTGATTGTGGCTAGAACTATTGCCAGCCAACTCAGTCAACTAGGATACATTGTTACAGGAACAGCTTCATCTGGAAAAGTTGCCATTGCCAAAGCATCGGAAACTCAACCAGAACTAGTATTAATGGATATTATTCTTAAAGGTGAAATGGACGGTATTGCTACTGCCAGTAAAATTCGTGAGCAGTTAGATGTACCTATAATTTATTTAACAGCATACGGTGATGATCATACTTTAGAAAGAGCAAAAGTTACCCAACCTTTCGGATACATCGTTAAACCATTTACTACAAAAGATTTAAGAATAGCGATCGAAATCGCTCTTTTAAAACACCAATTAGAGCGTGACCTGCGAGAGAATCGAGATCAGTTAGCAACCCTTTTAAACTCAATGAGTGATGCTGTAATCGCTACAAATGAGGAAGGAATGGTGACATTTATGAATCCCGCAGCTGAGTCCCTGACTGGCTGGCAGCAAAAAGATGCTTTAGGAAATGAAGCGGCGAAGATTTTTCATATTGTCGATGAAGTTACAGGGACTACATTAGAAAGCCCAGTAACAAAAGTACTGCGGGATCAACAGGTTGTTTATTTAGGGGAATTTACTTCTCTGATTACAAGACAGGGAAAAAGAGTTCCAATTGGTGATAGTGCTTCACCACTGAAGCGACGACTTGACCAGATAAATGGTGTAGTAATTGTTTTCTGGGATCTGAGCGAACGACACCAAACGAAGTTGCTAGAGCAAGCATTGGAAAAGGAGCAAGAACTTAACCGTCTCAAGTCTTTATTTATCTCTACCGTATCTCATGAGTTTCGTAATCCCCTGACTGTTATTCAAACGGCAGTAGAACTTATAGAAATGCAAGGAGTAAATTTGACAGAAGCAAAAAAAGGCATTTATTTAAAGCGAATTCAAGGTGCTGTGCAATCTATGGAAAAACTTATGGAAGAGGTGTTGTTTATGGGTCGAGCGGAGGCGAAAAAACTCGTATATAACCCTAATCCACTTAACTTAGAGCAATTTTGTCGAGAGTTAATTAAAGATTTTTCTATTGTTGAAAGTAGTGTATCTGAAATTGTTTTTACATGTCATAGCGATCATACTGATGCTGTAATGGATGAAGGACTCTTACATAATATGTTCGGGAATCTTCTCTCAAACGCGGTTAAATATTCTCCAAGAGGTGGCAAGATTCATTTTGATTTAATATGCGATCCGATTGAGAAAGTAGCAATTTTTTATATTCAAGATCAAGGTATAGGTATTCCAGAACCAGACCAAGCTAGACTTTTTGAATCATTCTACCGAGCCTCAAATGTCCACTCAATTCAGGGTACCGGATTGGGCTTAGTAATCGTTAAAAGGTGCGTTGATGCTCACGGAGGTCAAATCAGTGTCACAAGTGAAATTGAAATGGGTACTACATTTACAGTAATTTTGCCCTTAAATTCCGAATTATCTTTGACTGAAGCTAATAAATGATCAGCTGATGCGCGTCTAAAGTATATAAACACTCTTGATGGTCGTTAACTGTTGACTGTTGACGGTTAACAGTCATCAGTCATTAGGTAAATGTACAAATTAATTGTGTAACAGCTTATCGTGTCTGCTTAAATAACTGTAATTGCAACCGAACGTGAGTGCATCTTGTAGAAAAAGAAAGCAATCACAAAAACCTTATGATTGCTTTCTTTTTCTTCGTTACAATCGCAATGACAAATGAGCAGTAATTAACCAATCTTAATATAGGGGTTCTCGTTTACGTGAGATACACCCGTAGGGGCAGTGCCCCTACACCTCGTGATGTAATGTTGTACCGCATCTGAATGGGAACCGCTATATGATGCCATTTAAAAGTCGTTAAGTTTGACTTACAGATTGCTGGAGGTTTTTACGAGCGGTTAGCTTAGATCCCGATTTTTGGAATTAGCAACTTGGGTTTGGTAGTGCCGCCATTTTTCCTGCTGACGCGCTCTTTTCTCGGCGGTGAGGCTATCAAAACAATAGGCACAGGAGATACCTTGCTCATATTTTGGCGATACCTTATCTTTTTCAGAAATCAGATGCCCACAACAGAGGCACAACTCATAACTTCCTTCCTCCAACCCATGACTGACAGCTACTCGGTCATCAAAGACAAAACATTCTCCTTCCCATAAACTTTCTTGTGCTGGAACTTCTTCCAAATACTTGAGAATGCCGCCTTTGAGATGATAGACTTCTGCAAAGCCTTGGGCAAGCATGAAGGATGAAGCTTTTTCACAGCGAATGCCACCCGTACAAAACAGGGCAACCTTTTTGTGTTTAGTTGGGTCGAGGTGGTGGCGCACATAATCGGGGAATTCTCGGAATGAGCCAGTTTGGGGATTTTCTGCTCGTTGGAAAGTACCGATATTCACCTCATAATCATTGCGGGTGTCAATCACGGTTACTTCTGGATCACAAATCAAATCATTCCATTCTTGGGGACTGACATAAGTGCCAACTTGTTCATTTGGGTCAATTTCAGGCAACCCCAAAGTAACAATTTCTTGCTTCAACCGCACCTTCATCCGCTCAAAGGGAGGGGTTTCGGTATGGGACTCTTTGTATTCTAGGTCTGCTAGACGAGGGTCAGTACGCAGAAAGCAAAGAACAGAGTCAATCGCCTGACGTGAACCGGAAATTGTACCGTTAATGCCTTCTTGTGCCAGCAAAATTGTTCCCTTGACACCTTGTGCTTGGCAGTAAGACAGCAGCGGATCTCGTTTTTCGGCAAAATCTGGCAGCTTGACAAATTTATACAGTGCCGCGACTATCTGAATATTTTCTGGCTTCATCCCTTTGGTAATGGAACAATATAAGTTACAATAACAACGACAAACAAAGTTACCGACTATTTTAATTTTATGGGGGTTTAGCTCAGTTGGTAGAGCGCCTGCTTTGCAAGCAGGATGTCAGCGGTTCGAGTCCGCTAACCTCCATTGGATATGATTTATCTGAAGTGCGATCGCACAAATTCTAAGCGATAAAGCAAGACCCCATGTTGTAGAATCGCTAAAAATACAATCTGGAGAGCGACTTGCCTAGATCGATTCAGTCTACTCAACCACCACTGAAATTTATTACTCTACGGTTTAACCCTCTGATACTCCAGATTGTTCGGTGGTTACTGCCGATGGTGCTACGGTTTCGCACTCGGCCTTGGCTAACGGCTGGTATTGTCGGTGTTGAAGCCAAGAATGTTGAAGTTTTAGCTGAACTTTATCAACAATTTCAGGCTGGAAAAATTCGCTTTTTGCTGGCATTTCGCCACCCAGAGGTGGAAGATCCCCTCTGTATGTTGTATTTGCTTTCTCGCATTGTGCCACAGGTTGCTCGTCAGAAAGGTATTACACTGCAATCTCTTGTTCACAGCTATTTTCTTTACGACCGGGGTATGACGGTTTGGGCTGGAGAATGGCTGGGTTGGTTGTTTTCACGGTTAGGGGGTGTGCCGGTTCATCGCGGTAGGCGGCTAGATCGGCAAGCTATTCAAACAGCACGGGAGTTGTTTGCTAATGGCGAACTACCGATCGCAGTGGCACCGGAAGGCGGTACTAATGGTCATAGTGGTATTGTTAGCCCACTGGAACCCGGTGTTGCTCAAATGGGGTTCTGGTGTGTAGAAGACTTGCAAAAAGCTAATCGGACTGAAACTGTGATCATTGTGCCGATCGCCATTCAGTATCGCTACGTTGAGCCACCTTGGTCTAAACTAGATTGGTTATTGAGTAAGCTGGAAGCTGATAGCGGCTTGCCGACAATAGAAATTGATTCGGGCGGGAGCGAAGAGATTTACTATCAACGCCTTTGTAGATTGGCTGAATATTTGATTACCGAGATGGAAGAGTTTTATCGTCGCTTCTATCATCAAGACATCTCAAAAACCATTGCAACTGATGAATCTGCTACTCCTAATCAGGTGTTGATTGCTCGACTTCATCGCTTACTGGATAAGGCTTTACAAGTTGCCGAGCAATATTTTGGAGTTCAAGCACAGGGAAATTTTATTGACCGCTGTCGCCGTTTAGAAGAGGCTGGCTGGAATTACATATATCGGGAAGATTTGCCAGATATCAACGCTTTACCACCCTTTAAACGCGGTTTAGCAGACTGGATTGCAGAGGAAGCAGACTTGCGGATGCGACACATGCGGATAGTGGAAAGTTTTGTTGCAGTCACAGCTACTTATATTAAAGAACAACCGACGGCGGAACGGTTTGCGGAAACAGCTTTGCTTGTATTCGATATGCTTTCTAGAATTCAAGATACATCGCTTCCGGGGCGACCTCGGTTAGGTTTGCGACGGGCACAAATTACCGTGGGGGAGCCAATTTCAGTTACGGAACGCTGGAAAAATTGTCAGGGCGATCGCAATGCAGCTAAAAAAGCTGTGATCGATTTGACAAAGGATTTGCAGGTTGCTTTGGAGAAGATGATTGCTTGATTACCTGACTTTTCACGGTTTTTGGAAAACCTCTCTCTAAATCTCTCTCCTAAAAGGAGAGAGACTTTGAATTTTCCCGCTTCGAGAAAGGGTTTAGGGGTTAGCTTAATCGTTAGCTTTTGCACATAATGCGAAAAGTCAGGCTTGATTATCTGGCGCAGAGGTGATGATTATCCTCAAGGAGAACTAGTTTTAGAAACTTCTGGACTGCGAATGATGATATGTCCCTTATCACTTTCTTGAATCGCCAACATCGATGGTATCTCGTTAGGTTTTGCATTTGGCGGCAATGCTCGAAACAAATAAATCCAGCCGCCACGTTCTAAGAGTAAACGCCAAACTCTCGGCTGCTTTGGATTGCTGATATCATTATCTTCTCTGCCTCGCAAGTCATCGAATAGACCGCGATCGCCAATAATGCGATAACCTTTCAAGGAAGGGTCAGCAAATATATCATCAAGTTTGCGTCCCACTGCAAACTTTTCTTCCGGTGTAATTAACGCTACAACGGGCAAAGTGGAGTTTTGACCAGCGTCTCGTCGTGCATCTGCAATGCCTTGCCAACGAGCTAACCAAAATATCACAATTAATACCCACGATACTATTACTATTTCATTAACTAGCGATCGCAGAAATTCAACTGAGCGCAATTGCCCAAAACCAAATTCAGCTAGAGATTTAAGCTGTTTAGCTGTCCATGAGCGTTTGTGTTGAGTTGCAGAGATGATGCGACTCAGTAGTAATTGGCTGGCAGAGACTACCGTCTCACTGATGATTTTAATTAACCATAATGTAGCCTGAATTGCGATCGCAGCGATAAAAAAGGCGATCGCTGTTTTGCAGATTGTCCAGCCATCTCCGAGAAATATTTGCAGAGGAACTATGAGAAAAGACTGTGCGGGTAAATCGAGGGTATTGATTTCTAGTTGAAAAAAGTAGAAATATGACCAACGATAAATCCAACCTGCAAAGAAAAGCGCCGCACCCAGCAAGCCAAGTACACTGGTGAATTTACCTAAAATATTAGTTTCTTGGTTAGGATTTGGGGCTTGGTTCATTGGGGAGTACGGGGAGATGAGGGAAACAATATAGCCTTTCTCGTTTGTATGCAAATATACTTTGACCTCTCTCCAAACCTCTCTCCTTTTAGGAGAGAGGCTTTGAATCTTACTCCCCTTCCCTTGCAGGGAAGGGGTTGGGGGTTAGGTCATATTGCGCTCAACTGCAAACCACTATAGGTAAATAATCAGTTGATTTTAGTGATTTTACGGAAATTATATATATGTCTTTGAAGTTTAATGAGAAAGTTAAATATAGTCAAATATACTGTTAAAGCCATGAAAGCTTTTTTCCAGGGATGGGTTGTGGCAATCTTAGTAATAGCAGCAGCGATCGCAGGAAACATTCAAGCTGTAATTGGTAAGGATGTCAAGATGGGAAATTTCTTGTTGGCACAGACACCAGTCAACGCAGATGAATTAGAACTTGCAGTAGCGTTACCAGAATTAGCAGAGGTCATCTTTAAAGGCGGTGAGTCAAGCAGTGGTCGAGTAATAGGAATTGATGCACAAGGGCAAGCACTATCAATTCGGCGTAATGATAAAACTACTACGATTCCTCTAAGCCAAATTGCAAGAGTAGTTTTCAAGAATGGGTCGTTGGTTTACAGAAGCAATGGGCGGCAAATTATCCGGGGGCCGCGAGACCTTCCCATAGGTAAGCCAGTAACTTGGAGCGGTATACCCCTAAATACTTTTACTGTAAAAAATCCTACTCAAGGTCAAGCGGTGGTGAAGCTAAAACCACCTGTAGTTTCCACAGCACAGTTGCGGGGTATTCAGTCAGTGGCGAGAAATTGGCAATATGTGGTAAATGAAATCCAGTTCAATTCACAACAAAGAACGATCACCATTCTGGCAAAACCTTATTGATCGTGAATCATTTCATCTGTAGGGGCGTATATTTATGCCCCTAAGCTGTTTGACGTTTCTAACGACAAACACAATATTAATAAGAAACATTGGAATGTTCATCACAAACATTGCAACATTCCTCACCAACATCACGATATTAATACGAAACATTGCGACGTTCCTCACCAACATCACGATATTAATACAAAACATTGCGACATTCCTCACCAACATTGCAATATTAATACGAAACATTGCGACATTTCTCACCAACATCACGATATTAATACGAAACATTGCGACATTCCTCACCAACATCACGATATTAATACGAAACATTGCGACATTCCTCACCAACATTGCAATATTAATACGAAACATTGCGACATTCCTCACCAACATCACGATATTAATACGAAATATTGCAACATCAGAATGTTGGTAAAGACAACTTCTGTTAAGACCTAATTAAAAACAGCTACCTCTGCACTATTCTATGAAAAAAATTCTCACCAGTTTTTTGGCTGTGGGTGTTTATCTAACGCCTGTAACAGTAATGTTGATGGCTCAACCCACTTGGGGACAAACTCAAAACTTGCGATCGCAAGAAGCAGAAAGACTGCTAGAGCAAGGGGTACAACTGACACAGCAACAAAAACACCAACAAGCAATACAAATATTACAGCAAGCTTTAACCATTGCACAAGAACTTAAAGACCAAAAAAATGAAGCAACTGCACTGCTTGGGCTTGGATTTAACTACGACGCTTTAGGAGAAAAACAAAAAGCACTTGATTTTTACAACCAAGCTCTGCCCTTTAAACGTGCTATGGGCGATCGCGCAGGTGTTGCCAGTACACTCAATAACATTGGTGCAGTCTACGACAGTTTAGGAGAAAAGCAAAAAGCACTCGAATTTTACAACCAAGCTCTGCCTCTATGGCATGCTGTGGGCGATCGCTCTGGTAGAGCCAGTACACTCAATAACATCGGTGCAGTCTACAACGATTTAGGAGAAAAGCAAAAAGCACTCGAATTTTACAACCAAGCTCTGCCACTATATCGTGCAGTGGACAATCGCTCTGGTGAAGCTGTCACCCTAAATAATATCGGTAAAGTCTACGACGATTTAGGAGAAAAGCAAAAAGCACTTGAATTTTACAACCAAGCTCTGCCCCTTAGGCGTACAGTGGGCGATCGCTCTGGTGAAGCCAGTACACTCAATAATATCAGTCTAGTCTACGACGTTTTAGGAGAAAAGCAAAAAGCACTTAATTTTTACAACCAAGCCCTGCCTCTATGGCGTGCTGTGGGCGATCGCGCAGGTGAAGCCAGTACACTCAATAATATCGGTGGAGTCTACTCCGCTTTAGGAGAAAAGCAAAAAGCACTCGATTTTTACAACCAAGCTCTGCCACTATATCGTGCGGTGGGCAATCGCTCTGGTGAAGCCAGTACACTCAATAATATCGGTGGAGTCTACTCCGCTTTAGGAGAAAAGCAAAAAGCACGTGATTTTTACAACCAAGCTCTGCCACTATATCGTGCAGTGGGCAATCGCTCTGGAGAAGCTACTACACTCAATAACATCGGTATAGTCAACGACGATTTAGGAGAAAAGCAAGAAGCACTCAATTTTTACAACCAAGCTCTGCCACTATCTCGTGCTGTGGGGGATCGCGCAGGTGTTGCCACTAAACTCAATAACATTGGTGCAGTCTACGACACTTTAGGAGAAAAGCAGAAAGCACTCGATTTTTACAATCAAGCTCTGCCACTATATCGTGCTGTGAGCGATCGCGATGGTGTTGCCAACACACTCAATAATATCGGTGGAGTCTACAACGATTTAGGAGAAAAACAAAAAGCACTCGATTTTTACAACCAAGCTCTGCCACTATCTCGTGCTGTGAGCAATCGCTTTGGTGAAGCTATCACCTTAGGTAATATTGGTATACTCTTCCAAAGTACAAATCGACCAACTGAAGCCATTACTAATTTAGAGCAATCTCTTCAAATCAGCTTAGAAATGCGCCGGGGTTTGCAACGAGAAAATCGCCAAAAGTTTTTACAGGAAAACGATATATATGCTACTGCTTTAGTCGATGTTCTCATTAATCAAAAGAAATACGCTCAAGCTTTTGAATGGGTTAACCTATTCACTACAGCCGAGCTTGCTGATTATACTCGCCTCATTAATGCCAAAGTTGCCAACAAAGAAGCACAGCAGAGCCTTGACGACTGGAGTAAAAAAAATCAGCAATTGGAAGCACTGCGACAACAACTGCAAAGCGATCAATCCGAAAGCCTACCCCAACAAATTCGGCAATTAGAGACACAAGTTTACTCAGAAGCCGAAAATATCTCTCGCCGTTTTCCTGAAGTGGCAGAACTATTTGAAACTACACCCATAGATATTAAAAATCTTACATCTTCCATACCCGCAGGAACAGTTGTAGTTCAACCTGTCTTGCTTACTAATATGAGAGATATGCCCAACAATATTGCCTTTTTTATCTTCACAAAAGGCAAGTTGAGCGTTATTAAAAAATCTATTAACCCTACTGAATTTAATAAACTTCTCACAAAATATTTAGAAGAGCAGGTACAAAATGACACTGATGCTAGCTACGCTGAAACTGGCGGCGAACTTTATGATATTCTTATTCGTCCTATAGAAGACAAAATTAAGGCTTTATCACCTAAACAACTGAGTATTATTGCTACTGGTCAACTGCGCCATTTACCTTTTGAGACTCTTTACGACAGTAAAACTAACCAATTTCTAATTGAAAAATATCCTGTAAACTATCTCACTCGCGTTTCCAATAATTCCCTAAAATATCGAGATGTACAAAATGCCGTATCCCCCAAACCACAAGCTGTTTTAGCATTTGGTAATCCAGTATCCAGTGACCCACAAAATCTCCCAGGTGCAGAGGTAGAAGTTAGAAAGATTAAGGAAATATTCCCAGACAGTGAATTTTATATCAATAAAGAAGCTACCTTAGAAAGGTTTAAATCTCAAGCATTGCGCTTTTCATTTTTGCACTTAGCAACTCACGGCTGTTTCCAAACTGAAGATTGTCAAAAAGTCAATTTAAAAAATAATACGTTACTATTTGCTGATGAAGCTTTAAACATTGCTAATGCTGCTCTTTTAGGTTTACAAGGCACACAATTGATTACTCTGAGTGCCTGTCAAACTGCTGTAGACACTAATGTTAATGGTGAAGGTCTTGCAGGAGTTGCTTATATATTTGAACGGGCTGGTGCTAAAGCTGTGATGGCAAGTTTGTGGGCGGTTGAAGATGAAGCAACTCAAGAATTGATGGTTGATTTTTATCAGAATCTCAAGCTTGGTATGACGAAAGGGGAAGCTTTGCAAAAAGCTAAATTAAAGTTAATTGCAGACCATCGCCATCCTTTTTATTGGTCGCCATTTGTGCTGATTGGGGATGCACGGTAAAATAATTCGTAATTCGTAATTCGTAATTCGTAATTAAAGCTAGCTAGTAGGTTGGGTTGAGGAACGAAACCCAACATCATCAAGACTTGTTTGGGTTTCACTTCGTTCAACCCAAACTACAATTATTTTTACTACAAACAGATTCACTTACAGCAATTTATCTGGTGTAATTGGCAAATCACGAATCCGCTTACCTGTGGCATGATAAACAGCATTAGATATGGCAGCAGCTACCCCAACAATGGGAAGTTCCCCCAGGCTTTTGGTTCCTAGCGCATTCACGTAAGGATCGTGTTCTTCAATAAATTGCACTTCCATATTTGGGATATCTGCATGAACCGGAATCAGGTAATCGGAAAGGTTTGCACCAACTATTCTGCCCTGATTTGTATCCATGACGGTTTTCTCCATCAGCGCCATACCAATTCCCCATGTAATCCCACCAACAACTTGACTCCGCGCTGTCTTGAAGTTGAGAATTCGCCCTGCACTATAAACGCCTACGCATCGTCTAACTTTGATTTCCCCCAACAATTCATCAACTGCAACTTCGACAAATATCGCACCAAAAGAGTGTTTAGCGTATTCTTTGCTCTCTGGACTGGCTGAAGATTCTTCTGTAACTTCTAAACTCTCTAACCCATGACGGCGTAGAATATCGGTGTAGCTGTCTCGCTTCGATGGATCTTGTTTTAAAAATATTTGCCCTAATTCAACGCTAATATCTTCTGCTTGAGATTCGTAAAGCAGAGAATTTGGATCTACGATCGCCATTTGAATTATTCTATCTCGTGCTGCGATCGCTGCTTTATGTACCGCCGGGGAAACACTAGCAACGGTAATTGAGTTCCCTGCAATCGGCGCTTTAGGAAGATTGCTATCACCTAGTTCAAACTGCACTGGTAAGCCTAATATTTCAGAAGCTATCTGCGTCATCACTGTATAAGTGCCAGTCCCGATGTCTTGAGTACCAGTTTGTACTTTCACTTCTCCACTGGCGAAAATTTCTACCTTGACTGATGCAGTTTGAACGTTGGTGGGAAATGTCGCACTTGCCATTCCCCAACCAATCAGGAAATAATCATCCTGCATGGAACGGGGAACTGGATTACGTTGTGACCAACCAAAAATTTCTGCCCCTTTTTGGTAACATTCTTTTAGGGATTTACTTGACCAAGGTAATTCTTTATGGGGATCTATATCTGCATGATTTCTTAGTCTTAGTTCAATTGGGTCAATATTTAAAGCATAAGCCAGTTCATCCATTGCCGATTCTAGGGCAAACATTCCCGTTGCTTCTCCCGGCCCACGCATAAAGGTTGGTGTGGCAGTGTTGATGCGTGCTAAACGGTATTTTACTTCCAAATTTGGACAGGCGTACATCATCGTTGTTGCTGCACCCACAGGTTCTACAAAGTCATCAAATAACGATGTTAAGGATGTACCAATGTGATTGATGACGGTTAGTTTGCCTTCTTTGGTTGCACCTAGCGTTAGGTGTTGTTCGGTTTGCGATCTGTGGCCGCAACCAGTGTACATTTGCGATCGCGTTAGCACAACTTTTACAGGGCGTTTTACTTGACGAGCTGCGATCGCAGCTAAGATTGTATGCGATCGCAGCAGGGCTTTACAACCAAATCCTCCGCCTAAATATTTGGAGATGACGCGGACATTTTCTTGAGGAATATTCAGCACAGATGCGATCGCTCTTTGGGTTGCAGAAATGCCTTGAGTGGTTTCATACAGCGTCAAGTTATCCCCTTCCCACATTGCGATCGTTGCAGAAGATTCTAGGGGATTATGATGTTCCATTGGTGTGGTATAAACTTGCTCTACCAGCACATCTGCCTGTGCTTTACCCGATTCAACGTCCCCTCTGGTGATTTTACCGGGCATGATGCCAAAAAATATTGATTCGGGTTCAAATATCTCTGCACCTGCCGCCGTGACTGTATAGGGTGCTTCTTCGTAGATAATTTTTATCTTAGAGGCGGCGGTTTCGGCTTGTTCTAAAGTTTGGGCAATTACAACCCCCAAGTGTTGACCATCGTAGTAAATATTATGGTCTTTTTCGGTTGACTGAGGCTGTGGAGGGCCAAAGAAGGGTATTTTTACCAGAGATGGGGTTTGTTGGTAAGTAACGACATCTAGGACACCAGGGGCGATTGCGGCGGCGGATGTGTCTATTTGGATAATTTTACCGCTGGCGATCGCGCTTTGAAAAATCACTCCATAAGTTAAATTCTCTATTGGCACATCGGCTGTGTAAGATGCTTCTCCGGTAACTTTCAGCCTACCATCGACGCGATCGAGTGGTTTACCGATAATTTTATTCATGATTTTCCTCCCACAACTGAAAGCGCACGTACCAAAGCACGTTTGACTAATTCAATTTTGAATTCATTGTGTGTTTGCGGTTTCGCTTCTTTGATGGCTACTGTGGCTGCATCTCTAAACGTGGCTTCATTGATTGCTTTATTTTGGAGAAATTCTTCAGCTTCCCATGCACGCCAAGGTTTGGGTGCTACTCCCCCAAAAGCGATGCGTGCTGATTTAATCATGTCTTGTTCTATGTCTAAAGCAACAGCTACGGAAACAAGAGCAAATTCATAACTAGCTCGATCTCTGACTTTTAAATAATAGGACTTATATGCAAATTCTGGAATTTCAATGGCAACAATTAATTCTCCAGGCTGTAATAGAGTTTCTTTTTCTGGTGTCTCGCCTGGTAAAAGATAAAAATCATGAATTGAAATTCGTCGGGCTTTTTCTACTCCTTGGATGCAAATCACCGCATCTAACGCCGTCAGTGCTACAGCTAAATCAGAGGGATGCACAGCAATACAATGTTCACTTCCCCCGAAAATAGAATGCATTCGATTGTAGCCTGTAATTGCCGAACAACCTATACCGGGAGTGCGTTTATTACAAGGAAAAACCGGATCACGAAAGTAACCACAGCGGACTCGTTGCATTAAATTACCGCCTACTGTTGCCATATTTCGCAGTTGCGGTGAAGAACTTTGTAACAAAGCTTGGCTAATTACTGGATAACGTTCTTGAATTTTTGGATGAAAAGCTACATCACTCATTCGAGAGACTGCACCAATGCGGATTCCATTAGGTTGAGATTCAATATCTGCTAAAGGCAAACTATTAATATCAATTAATATATTCGCTGTTTGAACTCCATCCTTCATCAATCCCAGTAAATCTGTACCCCCAGCAATAAATGCAGCAGTTTGGTCTTGATTAACTGTTGCGATCGCAGCCTCTTGGCAAGTAACTTTAGCATAACTAAATGGCTGCATCTTCTATTTCCTCTAGCACATTTTGAATCGCCGCAATAATATTAGGATAAGCTCCACAGCGACAAAGGTTTCCACTCATTTTTTCTCTAATTTCTGCCTCAGATTTTGGTGATTCTTCTAATATCATCCCCACGGCTGAGACAATTTGACCCGATGTGCAGTAACCACATTGAAAAGCATCATGGGTAATAAAAGCTGTTTGCATGGGGTGGAGTTTGTCATCTTGAGCTAATCCCTCAATTGTGGTAATTTCAGTACCAATATGCATGACTGCTAGAGTCATACAAGAGTTAATTCGCCGATTATTAACTAATACAGTACAAGCGCCACATTCACCGCGATCGCAAGCTTTTTTAGTCCCCATCAAACCTAGCTTTTCCCTCAGTGCATCAAGTAAAGTGATCCGAGGTTCTAGCTTCACCAAGTAAGACACATTATTGACATTCAATGAGAATTCTACTTCCTCTGAACCCAATATTTTCAATTCTTGGGTAAGAGAGTTTGAAGCTATTGAAGCTAAGGAATTTTCTTCCATGTTTTATGCAGATAATAATTACATCATTAGTTTCAGGAAAACAGTGCTGAGTTCCAAATGAGAATTCTTACTCGGTACTCAGCACTGCTTCTATGATGATCGTGTTCAAGTAAAGAGTCTAGTCCCGCACGGCGTAAATAAGCCACCCATCTTAAATGTCTGAAACCTTTTCAAACAATTAATTACGAATTACGAATTACAAATTACGAATTACGAATTACGCCTTGCGTTTCTAGATAGGCAATTTAGAGGTTTTTTTGGTAATATTCCTCTATTGCACCTACAGCTTTTAATAATGGCGAATCTAACGGTTCAATCCAATCCGCTACTTCACGAGCTAAACCAAAAGTTGAAGTTCCTCCGGATGGTTCCAGCTTACCATTCAGTGTCTTGCTTTTAATAGATTGTAGGGCACTAATCACGTTATTTAAACGTGCTGAAGACTCAGATTTTTTGTCTTTAAGCATCTGTTCGGTAATATCAGACGCTTGGTCAATCAGCTTGATAAATTCTTCTATCTTAGTTTTCATGAATTTTACGGACAACTAAAAGGTTCCACGACGATATTTTCTCCATCAGACCATTTGATATTTGGATCTTTTGAATCTTGAATAAATGTCTGTTGAGCACCACCTGGATAGCATTCTGTAGGTACTTGAGGGGCAACAATTCCTTGATAAGTTATCATTCCTGCTGGTAAAGTTATTGTTTGTATCATAGTGGCTTGATTGCCCCATACTTGATTGAGAGCTAGATTCTTGATTACTTCTACATTTGTTTTATATTTGTCAGTTGTTAAATACCTGCCGTATTTATTTCCACTGTTACTATAGTAGCGATAAAAAGTCTGAGGCTGTTCTAGTTTTACTTCCTGACATTTAGAATCCAAGAAGGTAACGGCAATCTCAGATGGCAGAGGACATGAAGAATTAACCTCTTGGGCAAAAACTTGTGGTGAATTTACAAGACGCGGCAATGAACTGACTGAAAAACTCAGAAGGCTTAAACCAATATATACGGAAGCTGACTTAAATTTCATACAAACTCTTCTTCACAATCTTTTTTGAATATGAAAATGATACAGCAAGCTGATTTTCATTACAGAAAGTTTATGAAATTTAAAAGTCGAATTTAGGGAATCTATCGCCAAAATCGACTTAAAGGTGTTTATTAGTATTTGTCGGCTTGGCGAAAAATTGTGAAGTGTGCAGTTTTTGTTACCACTAGCAACCGTAAAGCTGATGACTCATGAGAACACTAATTCAGAATTGATTCTTCAGGAAGATTGACTAAAAAAGCACTCAGGAGCCAGAATTAATAATTGTGAGTTTGGCTCAGCTCAAATGTAAGCCTGCCTTGAGACATGAAGGAAGCGCATTTATTTGTGGAGATATTCTGACTTCTATGAACACAAATCTAACTCAGAAATTATCCAAACCCATAGTAGAGAAAGTTGCCATTGTCGGTGCTGGCCCAGGCGGTTTAGCTGCTGCGATCGCACTGAGAAGCCAAGGTATTAATGTTCAAGTATACGAAAAAGCCCAAGAATTTCGTCCGGCTGGAACTGGACTAGGACTGGCTCCCAATGGCTTGAATTCTTTAGATGCGATGCCTACGGCGGGCTGTGCCAACGCGCCGGGAATTGTCGAAACCCTCAAAAGTTCAGGGTGCGAGGTTCATCACACGGTTTTAAAGAATACCCAGGGAGAAACACTCCGAACTAACGCAACTAAATACTTGGAGAATTATGGACAGCCATTATTGACTATTTGGTGGTATCGTCTACAGCAAGTATTAGCCTCTAGATTGCCATCTGAGATCATTCACCTTAATCATCGCTGCATCGGCTTTGAGCAAGATGAAAACGGTGTGGAAATTCATTTTGATGGCGAAAAATCGGTATATGCAGATTTGCTGATTGGGGCTGATGGCGTTAACTCTATCATCAGAGAAACTTTATTTGGCGAGGGTAAGCCTAATTATATTGGTAGTATGTGTTGGCGTGCCGTCATCAAGTATCATCACGAGCTATTTAATGACTATGAACTGGTTTTTGTCAAAGGCAATCAACAGTTTATGTACCTCCTCAATGTGGGCGGTGGCTATACCAGTTGGATTAGTCGGAAGTTCTCGCCTGAGTACTCTCTTTCCCACAGTGCTGATCAGGTGAAGTCTCGCATTCTCCATGAATTAGCTGATTGGGATCAATCCTTTCGGGCGGTGGTACAAGCAACACCAGCCGAGCAAATTTGGGAAGGGCCGATTTGCGATCGCCCGCCCTTAACCCACTGGAGTCAAGGCAGAGTAACTCTCTTAGGCGATGCCGCCCATCCGATGGCACCTGCGATGGGACAGGGAGCCAATACTACTTTTGAAGATGCATATGAACTGCAAGAGTGTTTTTCCCAGTCAGCTAATCTCCAAGAAGCTTTAACTAGTTACGAACAGCGTCGCATTGAGCGCACAAAAATTATCCAAGCTCGTAGTGCCTGGGGTGAAATGCGCTACTACGACACTAACAACGTGGCATCTAGTGGGCAGACGCAGGAGCGGCAAATGAGTCTTAATGATGATTTTCACAAATGGCTGTATGATTTTAAGCCGTCTGCAATAAGCTAAATTTTAGTTTGATATCAAGAAAGCTGCTTTTTTAAAGTAAAAACAAAAATCTGGGTAGTTAGCTGAAAAAGTTATAGTTAGTGCTAATTTTATCGAGTAATTAAAAATTATAAGATATTAATTGCTTTACGTGTTTAAGTAAACTTTGTCTTTTGATTAAAATCCCTTATTGGTTAATTCAATCTCCATCTTTTAAGAAGACCCGTATATTCTCCACTTTTGAAAACAGAAATTAGCAACTTTGCTAAAATATTTTTGATTACGCACAACCCAAATTATCTGGTTAGCCAGAGCGATCGCAGCAATTCTTGGCATTCTTTCATTCTCTGGCTGACAACCAGAGAATGAAAAAATACTAACTTGCAGCTAAATTGCCCCAACCGACGTAGGGTAATTTTGCAGCTGTTGCTCGAACTTGGTCAGCATTTGCCACCAACTGACCGCAAGCGTCCCAAGTGCCTGAAATAAATGTGCTTCTTGTCCCTTCACCGATCGCAACTGGGGCGGTGTAATCACCAATTTGCACTTGCAAGGTTTCCAAATTCACTGTCACGGCGGCTTGAGGATTGGCAGCGACTAACTCTTGCAGTTGTTTAACAGTAACAGCATCGGCTGTCAGACAAGGTATGCCCATTGCCACACAGTTACCGAAAAAGATTTCGGCAAAGCTTTCACCGATTAAAGCTTGGATTCCCCATTTTGCGATCGCTTGGGGTGCATGTTCCCGTGATGAACCACAGCCAAAGTTTCTATTGACTATTAAAATATTCGCCCCTTGGTACTGGGGTTGGTCAAAGGGATGTTCACCTTTGAGTGCTGTCCGGTCATCAATAAATGCGCCTTCGCCTAACCCATCAAAGGTAACGGCTTTCAAATATCGCGCGGGAATAATGCGATCGGTATCTATATCATTGCCCACTAAGGGTACACCGCGCCCTGAAACTGTTTTAACTTCACTCACCATAAACTTTATCTATTCTTTCAATGACAGATTGTTGAAAAAGGGACTGGGACTAGGGGAGGTGAGGGGCAAGGGGAAAAGGTTAAAGGGTAAAGGGTAAAGGGATAAATTTAACCTTTCCCCCTTACCCCTTTCCCTTTCCCCATTCCCAATGCCCCTCTAAAATTACAAGAGTTCACGCACATCAGAGACTTCGCCTTTAATCGCAGCAGTGGCGACCATCGCCGGACTCATTAACAATGTCCGACCGGAAGAGGAACCCTGTCTGCCTTTAAAGTTGCGGTTGGAGGAAGAGGCGCTGATTTGTCTTCCTTGCAGTTTATCGGGGTTCATGGCCAGACACATGGAACATCCTGGTTCACGCCATTCAAATCCAGCTTCCTGAAAGATTTTATCTAGTCCTTCAGCTTCTGCCTCTTCCTTCACCCGTTCTGAACCAGGGACAACAAAGGCTTTGATTCCCTCTGCAACGTGGCGACCTTTGGCGATTTTCGCAGCTTCTCGCAAATCGCTAATTCTGCCGTTGGTGCAACTACCAATAAAGCAGACATCTATTTTAGTGCCCTTGATGGGTTGACCAGGATATAAATCCATGTAGCGGTAAGCTTCTTCGGCAATAAATCGGTCTTCTTCCAGCAATTCTTCTGGTTGAGGTACTGACTGGTTGACACCGATACCTTGACCGGGAGTAATCCCCCAGGTAACAGTAGGAGAAATTTCCGCAGCGTCGAATACTACTACATCATCGTATTGGGCATCAGCATCGCTCTTGATGGAATCCCACCAAGCCACTGCTTTATCCCAATCTGCATCTTTGGGTGCAAAATCTCTGCCTTTGAGGTAATCGTAGGTGACTTGATCGGGATTAACATAGCCGCAACGCGCACCGCCTTCGATCGCCATATTGCAGACAGTCATCCTCTCTTCCATATTCATTTGCTCAAATGTCGTACCGGCAAATTCATAGGCATAGCCCACACCACCTTTCACGCCAAGGGTGCGGATGATATGCAGAATGACATCTTTGGCGTAAACACCAGGGTTGAGAGTGCCGTTAACTTCAATTTTGCGGACTTTCAGTTTGGAAAGGGCCAGGGTTTGGGAAGCGAGAACATCTCGGACTTGACTAGTACCGATACCAAATGCGATCGCACCAAATGCCCCATGACTGGAAGTGTGACTATCTCCACAAGCGATCGTCATTCCTGGTTGGGTCAGTCCGAGTTCTGGAGCGATGACATGAACTATACCCTGGCTCCCAGAACCAATATTGTAAAAAGTTATATTATTTTCTTGACAGTTATTTTCCAGCGCCTGAATCATTTCCTCTGCCAAGCTATCGGCAAAGGGACGCGCCTGGTTTTCTGTTGGCACAATATGATCGACTGTGGCAACGGTACGCTGTGGAAACAGTACTTTTAAACCCCTCTCGCGTAACATAGCAAAGGCTTGGGGACTGGTGACTTCATGAATTAGGTGAAGCCCGATAAATAGTTGTGTCAGCCCTGAGGGAAGTGTACCAACGGTGTGTAAGTCCCAAACTTTATCAAACAGGGTACCTTTGCTCATACGTCTATCAATATTTAAAGAGTCCGGTCTTAAATAGTATCAAAAAATAGTCTAGGTTTTTCTACATCACTTTATATTAGTTACAGCTTTGGGTAAAATCGTGGCGAAGTCAGAGGTGCAGAGGCACGCAGAGAATTCACGATGTATTTTGCTCACCTTTGAGGCTGTAAAAGCAAAAATTTTCCGAAATATTGAGATGCAAAGATGTAAATAACTTTATCCTTTTCCACAAGGATATGTTAAGACAATACGAGATAATTGCACTACCAAGTTATGCCCATAGATTTACGGGAATTTTATCAGGCTAGCGATCCCAGCAGAACTCTGTTTGTCAACCATAGCTCTGATAGCAAGTATTACATAGATTTTTCCTCAGTTCGAGGTGGTGATATTCTTGGCAAGCTGAAGCAGAAAATTACTTTTTTTAAGCCTAATGAACCCACCTGCACTTTATTTACTGGGCATATTGGTTGTGGAAAATCGACAGAGCTATTACGGTTACAGGCAGAACTGGAAAACTTAGGCTTCCATGTGGTCTATTTTGAGTCCAGTGATGACTTGGAAATGACTGATGTCGATATTGCTGATGTGCTGCTAGCGATCGCTCGGCGTGTGAGTCAAAGTCTGGATAAAATTACCCTAGAGTCACCCAACAAGTTTAATGAGTTGTTGCAAGGTGCTTGGAAGGTCTTAAACTCCGAGGTGACGGCGGGAAAAGTTAAGGTTCCGGTGCTTGGTGATGTCGGTTTATCGGCAGATAAAGAAAAGTTTTCTCTGTCTGTGGGCATTGGGGAAATCACCGCGAAGATGAAAAATGACCCAACCCTGCGAGAAAAACTCAATCAGTATTTAGCACCGCAAAAAACTAAACTGCTGGAAGCGATTAATCAAGAATTATTGGAACCTGCGATCGCTAAACTCAAACAGCAGGGTAAAAATGGTCTAGTGGTAATTGTCGATAATCTTGACCGCATAGATAATCGTGTCAAACCTTGGGGTCGTCCGCAGCAGGAATATTTATTTGTCGATCAGGGTGAGTTTTTGACGAAGCTGAATTGTCATCTCATCTACACCATGCCTTTGTCTTTGAAGTTTTCCAATGATTACGGAATGCTGACCCAGCGTTTCCCGGAAGACCCAAAGGTGTTACCAATGGTACCTGTACAATGGTCTGATGGCAGTGTTCATACAGAGGGAATGGCACTCATGCAGCAGATGGTACTAGCTAGAGCTTTTCCTGACATGACACCAGAGGAGCGTTTAAATAAAGTTACCGAAATTTTTGATAGTGCTGCTAGCCTAGAGCGTTTATGTAAAATGAGCGGTGGTCATGTGCGGGACGTACTGAGGCTGCTGAATACCTGGATTATGGAAGAGATGAGTCTTCCCCTAACCCGTGAAACCTTCGAGCAAGTTATTCGTTCTCGGCGGAATGAAATCGTGTTGCCAATTTCTGATGATGAGTGGCAATTGTTACGTCATGTCAAGGAAAAGAAAAAGGTAAGTGATGACCAAGGATATCAAAAACTGATTCGCAGTCGCTTTGTCTTTGAATATCGGGATGGTGGCGAGTCTTGGTTTGATGTTAATCCGGTTTTGGCTGAGGCGAGGGAATTAAGTTTGTAGTAAGCACTTTAGTGCTTATTATTCTATGTCTTTGAAAGCACTAAAGTGCTTACTACGAACTAAACACATAAGCTTATGACAGACTCGCAACCACCAAAAGATGACCATGTAAACAGCGATGTCTACGACGGGCTACGCCTACGCTCTCTGACACAATTAGCTTGGGCGATTGAATCCTCTGTGGGACAGTTTAAGCTGATATTGGCACGGTGTAATTATGCTAGCTTGCGCGATCGCTTAATATCCAGATTGCAAGAAATTTGTCAAGTTGAAATTCGTGTCTTGGCAGTGCAGCAATCTAATAGAACTCTTTATACTACCATTCAGGAAGAATTTGGTGAAGAAATACCAGCCTGTGTGATGGTTGTCGGTTTGGAATCAGTGCAGAATTTATCTGTGATGCTAACTTCTGCGAATCAGGTGCGGGAAGAGTTTCGTAAGAATTTTGCTTTTCCCTTAGTGTTGTGGATTGACGATGAAATCTACAAGCAACTAATACAGCTTGCACCAGATTTAGAAAGTTGGGCAACTACGAGAGATTTTGCCATATCAACACAGGAATTAGTAGATTTTATCATCGAAACGGCTAATCAATGGTTTAGTAATAACTTAAAATTTAGCATAGATGAATATTTTAAACTGGAAAATGAGTTAGAAGCGGCGCAAAGATATTTACTCAAAAAGCCAGATGTTTATAATTTAGAAATTCAAGCTAATTTAGAATCTTTGTTAGGTTTTATCAAACAGATAAATAATCAAAAAGATTCGGCGTTAGAGCATTACCACCAAGCTGATAAGCTCTGGCAGCAAAGTCATAATTTAGAACGACAGGCAAAAATCCTCAGTGAGATTAGCTTTTGTTATTATTTAAAAGCTTTTAAAAACCAAGATATCAATCATCCAGATTGGCTAGTAACTTGGCATTATATTCAAGAGTATATAAATTTTATCAGCAGGTTTAAAAGTCCAGATTTAATTGCAAATGCAGTAGTTAAATTCGGTGATATATTGCGAGACTTGCAAAAGTGGGAAACCTTGCAGAGTCTTTCTGAACAAGCTTTAGTAATCCATCAAAATAACAACCAGCCAAGAGAATTAGCCAGAGATTACGGTTTTTTAGCTGAGGTAGCTTTTGCTCAAAAAAACTGGCTCAAAGCAAATCAGCTTGTTCAGCAAGCCTTAAAAGTTTTTTCTACGATTCCCAATCTAGAATCAGCAAATACATCAGGGATTTTATCTGATATTCCCGAAAGAGATTTAAAATCAAAAGATTTGAGCTTATATCAGTTTATTTTAGGCCGTTCTCAATATCAATTAGGTCAAACTCAACAGGCAACTCTCAGCTTAGAAACTGCTAGGGATGTGGGTAATCCCCTAGAAGATATTAGACTTTTCTTGGATATTCTCAGATTTTCGCAGCAGCTTTACTTTGAGCAGAAAGAATATCTCAAAGCATACAAAATCAAACAGCAACAGCGTTCTATTGAACAGCAATTTGGCTTGCGGGCTTTTATTGGCGCGGGTAGGTTAGAAGCTACAAAACAGGCATTTGTAGAGACATTACACTCAAATTCTCCCCAAGGAAATATTGCCCCAGAAATTGCTGCATCTGGTCGGCTCTTGGATGTAGAACGTTTAATTGAACGCATGGGTCGCCCTGATTATAAGTTGATAGTAATTCATGGGCAATCGGGTGTCGGCAAAAGTTCCCTAGTGAATGCGGGACTAATACCAGCTTTAAACAATAAAGCGATCGGTACTCAAGATTATTTGCCGGTGGTAATGCGCGTTTACACCAACTGGGTGGAAGAGTTGGGGAGGCTTTTAGGAAAAAGTGAGGAGTCGGAAGTTTGTAGAGACGCGATTCATCGCGTCTTTCCTGAGTGGCGAGAGTCAGAACTCGGAACTTCAGCCTCAGAACTCGGAGGTTCGACCTTTGATATTCAAAATACCCACTCCTTACTTCTCTCGTCATCTTCACGCCCTAATGCAGACGCGATGAATCGCGTCTCTACAAAGTTTCTAATCACTCAACTATGCGAAAACGAACAGCGCAACCTGCGAACGGTGCTAATTTTCGATCAATTTGAGGAATTTTTCTTTGTTTACACCGAACCTGCACAAAGGAAGCAATTCTTTGAGTTTATGGGAGAGTGTCTGAATGTTCTATCGGTGAAAGTTATCTTATCGTTGCGGGTAGATTACATCCATTACTTGCTAGAGTGCAATGATTTGTCCAGTCTCAAGATTATTGGCAATGACATTCTCAGTAATAATGTGCTTTATAAGTTGGGGAACTTCTCACCTGCTGATACAAAGTCAATTATTCAGCGTTTAACTGCAAATACTAGTTTTCGCTTAGAACCTGCTTTAATTGAACAACTGGTGCAAGATTTAGCCGGAGAATTGGATGAAGTTCGTCCCATTGAGTTGCAGGTTGTGGGGGCGCAACTGCAAACGGAGAATATTACAACTCTGGCAGAATATCGCCAGCGTGGTACTAAGGGAGAATTGGTTAAACGTTATTTGGATGAAGTTGTTAATGATTGCGGCGAAGAGAATCAGCAAGCAGCAGACATACTACTGTATTTGCTGACCGATGAAAAAGGAACTCGCCCCCTAAAGACTCGCGCTGAGTTGGAACGCGATTTGATGCCGTACTTCTCGGAGATCCCCCCAACCCCCCTTAAAAAGGGGGGCTTAGTTTCTTTCACCCCCTTAAAAAGGCGATCGCCGCAGGCGGGGGGATCAAAAACTAGGGCAGAAAAAACTGTTGATATCAGTAAATTAGATTTAGTGCTAGAGATTTTTGTCCAATCCGGCTTGGTGGTTTTGCTACCAGAAAACCCCGCAGACCGTTATCAACTAGTACATGACTACATCGCCGCCTTTATCCGCCAGCAACAGGAACCGAAGTTAAAGCAGGTAATGGCGGAACTGGAAAAGGAACGAGAACAAAGAAAAATTAGTGAGGCGAAACTGAATAACTTTCTCAAACGTGCCCTTTTTAGTTCCGTGACCGCAGGTTTAGGATTTGCTGGATTGGCAGTGCTAACATTCCAGTGGACAGTAGAGGCAAATATTCAGCTAATTAACGCCATCAATAATTCTTCTGAAGCCTTTTTTGCCTCTGGACAACATCCAGATGCTTTAATAAGAGCCTTAAGGGCAAGTAACAAACTCAAGCATACAATTTGGGCACATAACAGAAACGATATCCGAATGCAAACTGCGGCAACTTTACAGCAAGCGGTTTATTTAAAGCCAAATGAGCCTAAAGAAAATCGTGCGATCGAGGTGAATACTTTAGAAGGTCATAGCGATAGGGTTAATAGCGTTGTCTACAGCCCGAATGGACAGCAGTTAGCTTCTGCTAGTTATGACAAGACAATCAAAATCTGGCATGTCAGCAGTGGTCAACTCCTGAAATCCCTAACTGGTCATAACGATACAGTCAGAAGCGTCGCTTACAGTCCCAATGGAAAACAGTTAGCTTCTGCTAGTTTTGACAAGACGATCAAAATCTGGGATGTCAGCAGTGGTAAACTCCTCAAAACCCTAACTGGTCATAGCGATACAGTCAGAAACATCGCTTATAGCCCCAAGGGGCAACAGTTAGCTTCTGCTAGCGATGACAAGACCATCAAAATCTGGGATCTCAGCAGTGGTAAACTCCTAAAAACCCTTACTGGTTATAGCAGTGCGGTCATTAGCGTCGCCTTTAGCCCCAATGGACAATATTTAGCTTCCGCTAGTAGTGACAAGACCATTAAAATCTGGGATCTCAGCAGTGATAAACCCCTAAAATCGCTGACTGGTCATAGCAGTGGGGTGAATAGTGTCGCCTTTAGCCCCAATGGAAAACAGTTAGCTTCTGCTAGTTTTGACAATACCATCAAAATCTGGGATCTCAGCAGTGATAAACCCCTGAAAACCCTTACTGGTCATAGCAGTGCGGTCATTAGCGTCACCTTTAGCCCCAATGGAAAACAATTAGCTTCCGCTAGTTTTGACAATACCATCAAAATCTGGGATCTCAGCAGTGATGAACCCCTGAAAACCCTTACTGGTCATAGCAGTGCGGTCATTGGCGTCGCCTTTAGCCCCAATGGAAAACAGTTAGCTTCCGCTAGTTTTGACAACACCATCAAAGTCTGGGATCTCAGCAGTGGTAAACTCCTCAAAACCCCTACTGGTCATAGCGATACAGTGAGAAACGTTGCCTATAGCCCCAATGGGCAACAGTTAGCTTCCGCTAGTTGGGACAAGACTATCAAAATCTGGGATCTCAGCAGTGGTAAACTCCTCAAAACCCTTGCTGGTCATAGCAATTCGGCCATTAGCGTCGCCTTCAATCTCAATGAACAACACTTAGCTTCTGGTAGTTGGGACAAGACCATCAAAATCTGGGATATCAGCAGTGGTAAACTCCTCAAAACTCTTACTGGTCATAACGGTGGGGTGAATAGCGTCGCCTTCAGTTCCAATGGACAAGAGTTAGCTTCTGCTAGTGAAGATAACACTATCAAAATCTGGAATGTCAGCAGTGGTAAACTCCTCAAAACCTTGACTGGTCATGGCAGACCGATTTATAGCGTCGCCTATAGCCCCAGTGGACACCAGTTAGCTTCTGCTAGCTATGACAACACCATCAAAATCTGGGATATCAGCAGTGGTCAACTCCTAAAAACCCTTACTGGTCATACCAGTGCGGTCATTAGCGTCGCCTACACCCCTAATGGACAGCAGTTAGCTTCTGCTAGTTATGACAACACCATCAAAATCTGGGATGTCAGCAGTGGTCAACTTCTTAAATCCCTGACTGGTCATAGCGGTTTGGTCTATAGCGCCGCCTACAGCCTCAATGGACAACAGTTAGCTTCTGCGAGTGAAGACAACACCATCAAAATCTGGGATGTCAGCAGTGGTCAACTCCTAAAAACCCTTAATGGTCATAGCAGACCTGTCTATAGCGTCGCCTACAGTCCCAATGGACAAGAGTTAGCTTCTGCTAGTGAAGACAAAACAATAATTTTATGGGATTTGGATTTCGATAATTTATTATTCAGTGGTTGCAATTTGTTGAATAATTATCTCATTGGTCATCCAGAAGTGTTAGAAGAGTTGCAATCATGCCAAACGCGATCGCGGTTGGCGCAAGGGGCAACAGTGTTAGTCATCCAAGGTGAGAAGTTAGCGCGAAATGATGATATTGATGGCGCTGTTAAAAAATTTGGCAAAGCACAGCAGTGGGATAATAAATTAAAGTTTGATTCCCAGGCGAGAGCGAAAGAGTTGGCAAATCAAGGTAAAACAGACCTAACCCCCAGCCCCTTCCCTCTCTTCGAGACGCTGCGCAAACGCAGGGAAGGAGAGTAAGATTCAAAGCCTCTCTTTCAAGAAACACTTGATGTAAAGCTTATGTAGAAAGGGTTTGATAAAATGAAGCTTCCTCCTTATCTTGGGATTT